>JBBSNU010000271.1:0-6849 GCA_038260455.1 Chroococcales cyanobacterium
GGTATCTTATATTTTTTGTAAAATGATTTTTTTTTTTTAGTGCGAGCACTAACGCTAGCTGGCGTATTTTAAAAGACGCGAGCTCGCTTAGGTGCTCGCACTATAAATACAAAACTGAGATGCTCCCGATAGCAACCTTAATCTGAAGATTGTTGTAGGATTTGCACCGCGCAAAAAGAAGAGCGGGCGGTTGAAACCGCTTCTTTCCAAACTCTCACCCGCGACACCCGCTCGCCTAACGTTCGGCGAGCGGGTTGAAAAACGGGTGGTTGAAATTATCTTATTCTCTTGGGTTGGCGGAGACGGACATTGTTTGTGTAAACCTGGTTTCAACCGACGTCTTCGCCATCACGGTTTTTTCCTTCAGCAGTTGCAGTGCAGCTTGGTATTGCAAGTCTGCTTCGGTGCCGATTCGATCGCGCGTAATCGGCTCTAAAGGCACTACGCGATCGGGCGAAATCCCCAATTTGTTAATATCCGTGTGGTTCGGTGTCTCGTACTTAGCGACAGTCACCGCCAACCCAGAACCGTCAGACAAATCAAACAAAGACTGAATCAGCCCTTTGCCAAAAGTCTTTTCTCCGACCAATTGAGCTCTGCCGTTATCTTGCAGCGCACCAGCCAAAATTTCGCTAGCGCTGGCCGTTCCTTTGTTGACCAAAACAATTAGCGGATCTGCTGTCAAAGCCCCTCCAAAGGCTTCAAAACTGCCGAGAATGCCTTGTCGGTTGACCGTATAGACGATCGTCCCGGAATCGAGCCACAGACGCGCAATTTCAATTCCTGCTTGCAACAGTCCGCCCGGATTGTTCCGCAAATCGAGAATGTAGGCGGCGGCTCCTTGTTTTTCCAAACTGTCGATCGCGCCGGCGACTTCCTCAGTAGCATTAGCGCTGAATTGACTCAAGCGAATGTAGCCCAGCGGTAAATTGTCTGGGCCCGACTGCAATTCGGCGTAAACCGGGTGGAGTTCAATCCGATCGCGGACTAACTCAATATCTTCAGGAGCGTCTCTTCCTTCGCGCCCTACGGTCAAAGTGACAGCAGTGCCGACGCGGCCGCGCATTCGAGTTGCTGCCTCGTCTAGGCTCAATTCTGACGTGAGAGTGCCATCAATTTTCAGGATGCGATCGAGCGGTTGAATGCCGGCTCGATCTGCGGGTGAACCGGCCAAAGGAGCCACCACTGTCAGGGTATTTGTCTGCGAGTCGATGCCAATTTGCAGCCCCACACCAGTCAATTCTCCCGAAGTGTTGACCTGCAAGCTGCGATACTGTTCCGGTTTCAGCAGTCGAGTAAAAGGATCGTCGAGATTCGCCAGCATCCCTTGAATCGCCGTGTAAGTCTGCTCTCTGTCGTTGAGCGGCTGCTTGACAGCTTGTTGGCGGATCGACCACCAGTTTTTAGAATTAAAGCTGTCGTCCACGTAAGAGCGGTTGACAATTCGCCAAGCTTCGCTCAAAAGCTGCTGTTCTGAAGTTAGGGCCGCCGCAGGCTGTGTCCACGCGCCCAGAACCAGAGCGACTTGGAGGAAGAGTAAAATTGCAGTCTGGAAAACTCGTCTGTGCATGATTTTTCTGTAAAAGATAGGCAAGTATGGCATCTTCTGTATTTTTGATTTGTAGGCTTTTAAGCTTTTGCGCGGTCAACTCTCCCCCAGACATTCAGGACTCGTCAAATCCGCGTCAAATGTACGCTGCGAACAAAAAAGTATTTAAATTTAACATTTAATTGTAAAATTTAGTGAAGTTTTATCAGGAAAATTAAAATTCACGAGCTAGAGAGCCGCTGACCGACCCGGACTGCGGTCTTGGGCCCGGTTCTTGGCTATCTGCCTGGTAGGGGAGGATGTTGAGCTTGCAGAAAATGCTTTTTGAGGCGAAGAAAAAAGCGATCGCTCCGTGAATTCTGCACAGAAATTATGTTACATTTTTTATCATAGTCTGGAATTCGATCGGGCAACGCCAGCGAGCAGGAACAAGCGACCGCTGAATTTCCCAGCACTCGCGGGCGATCGCACAATGCAGAGTTCCTTTCGCAAGCTCCAAATTTTAAAATAGCCTCAGCCATTTGCTAATAAAAGCAAGCTGCTCGGGGCGGGGCGACAAAAAACATTGTGGCTGCTGCCCGCTTACCTCAACCACAGCAATATTCTTTTAGGAATTCTGGCTCCATGTTTTCTAAACAAATCACCGACTCAAAAACCTACCAGTGGTTTGAGGAACGCCTGGAAATTCAGGCGCTCGCCGACGACATCACCACTAAGTACGTCCCCCCCCACGTCAATATCTTCTACTGCTTGGGCGGAATTACCTTAGTTTGCTTTTTGATCCAGTTTGCCACCGGCTTCGCCATGACTTTCTATTACCGTCCGACGGTAGCAGAAGCTTTTTCTTCAGTGCAATACCTGATGAATGAGGTCAACTTCGGCTGGCTGATCCGCTCCATCCACCGCTGGTCTGCCAGCATGATGGTACTGATGATGATTCTGCACACTTTCCGGGTTTACCTGACCGGCGGCTTCAAAAAGCCCCGCGAATTAACCTGGGTTACAGGAGTAATCTTGGCAGTCTTAACCGTTTCTTTCGGTGTGACAGGCTACTCGCTGCCTTGGGATCAAGTCGGTTACTGGGCCGTTAAAATCGTTTCCGGTGTCCCCGAAGCCATCCCGGTTGTCGGTTCTTTGCTGGTAGAACTTCTACGCGGCGGTGTCAGCGTCGGTCAAGGCACTTTGACTCGCTACTACAGCTTGCACACTTTCGTGCTGCCTTGGCTGATTGTAGTCTTCATGCTGGCTCACTTCTTGATGATTCGCAAGCAAGGCATTTCGGGCCCGTTGTAAGTTTTGAGTTGTAGGGGCGATATTTTTTTGCCCCCCGTTGAATTTTGGGTTGAAAATTCAGAATTCATCACTCATCAAAAAAATTGGGTAGAAACCCCGTCCTTCTAGGACGGCTTTACACGGTGTCGTAGTATAATTTCAGTGGTCAATGACCCACCCGCGACGATGGAGACATAAACCCGCGTCACCAAAGTTTGCGATGTTTCGCAACGGGGAAGAAAAATCGGTAGACCGGGAAAAGAGGATGGGGCAATGAAATATGCATCCCTTGAATCAAAACGACAAAGAAATTCTTCTGTGGAATTTCGATACATAAAAACCGCGCTTGCTAGCGGGGTTAGTCTGTGGAGCGAACATAAGACCATAAAACTCCTTGTGGGTAGAGGCAGTTGCTATGAAACAGAAACCTAAATCGTGAGGTTTGGGAATCACCGCGCCTGATAGTCGGTGAGGATGTCAAGATATTTATTGACAGCCCGATCGCGCCACTGATTCAGACTAACGAATACAGCAGGATGCCAAGCCCGGGTAAAAATAAAAGGAGAACACTCTTACTATGTCTATTCTCAAAAAACCAGATTTGAGCGATCCGGCGCTACGCGCTAAGCTCGCTAAGGGCATGGGTCACAACTATTACGGCGAACCAGCTTGGCCCAATGACTTGCTCTACGTTTTCCCTATAGTCATCATGGGAACAATTTCCCTGTGCGTAGGTTTGGCCGTACTAGACCCGGCTATGATTGGCGAACCGGCCAATCCTTTTGCTACTCCGCTGGAAATTCTGCCGGAATGGTATTTGTGGCCTGTGTTCCAACTTTTGCGCGTTTTGCCTAACAAATTGTTGGGTATTGCTTGCATGGCCGGTGTTCCCCTCGGCTTGATTTTGATTCCGTTCATCGAGAATGTTAACAAGTTCCAAAATCCGTTCCGCCGCCCTGTGGCTACTACAGTCTTCCTGTTGGGAACTGCGGTAACTCTGTGGTTGGGTATTGGTGCTATTTTCCCGATCGACAAATCTTTCACCCTGGGTCTTTTCTAAGATTCATGGTTGCTTAAATTTGACGCCCGCGGGTTTCCTGTAAAGTGCTTTTGTACTGTTAGGAAACTTTAGCGGGCGTCATTTTATTTTAGATTTTAGATTTTAGATTTTAGATTTTAGATTTGGAGTGAAGTACCCGACGCTGACTCTACGAGTACAGCGCGGGCTTCTCTAATCAACCGCAACAGCCTCGGAGAGGGTAGACTTGCGCCTGCCTCCCTTTGGTCTTACGTTGCGTCCTAGAGCAGAAGCACCACTTCCTGATGCCAGAATCCGCAAGCCTTCATTCTTAATATTGATCGCTGCATTGATGTCTCTGTCATGCCGTTCCGAGCAATGAGGGCAGACAAATGAACGAACCGATAAATCCATTTTTGCCAGCCGCAAAAGAGTATTACTACAAAGGTGTGAAGAAGGGAAAAAACGCCCAACTTCCAGATATACTTTGCCGTCAAACTCAGCTTTGTATTTAAGCATGGTACAGAACTGACCCCAGCCAACATCGCTAATCGCTTTAGCTAGGTTGTGATTCTTGACCATGTTTTTTACTGCCAAATCTTCAACCACAATCACTTGGTTTTCGTTTACTATCTTGCGGGATAGTTTGTGATTAAAGTCAGATCGAACTCGTGAGATCTTAGAGTGAACCTTTGCTACTTTTATCCGAGCCTTGTTACGATTCTTGCTGCCTTTTGTTCGACGTGACAGCTTACTCTGTTTACGCTTTAAGTTGCGCTCATGTTTTTTGAGGTGGCGAGGATTGGCATGTTTTGAGCCATCGGAAGTGACAGCAAAATCAGTCAAACCCAAATCAACTCCAATCGTTTTGCCATCACTTGATAGTTCAGGTTTAGCAACGCCATCGTCAATCAACAAAGAAGCATAGTGGTTTCCATCTGGATTTCTAGACACTGTTACAGTTTTCAATACCCCTTCAATAGGTCGATGTATTTTGGCTGCAACAGATCCTAGGTTCCCAGGAAACTTGATTTCAGAATCACTCACAATTTTGACATTTTGAGGAAACTGAACTGATTGCCGATGATGTTTTGCTTTGAAGTTTGGATATTTAGCCCGTCCTTCAAAGAAATTGATAAACGCCTGAGACAGATTCAGTACCGACTGCTGCAAACATTGCGAATAGCACTCTTTCAGCCATTCATGTTCTTGCTTCAATACTGGGATCTGCTTCTTCATCGTAAAAGCCGAAATACCCTTACCAGTCGTCTTGTATCTTTCCGACATGACGGCAAGCGAATGGTTCCAGATCCATCTAGCACAGCCAAAATGTTTGGCGAGAACGATGGACTGCTCATCAGTTGGGTAAATTCTGACTTTTACTGCTTTCAACATGCCCTAATTATATCACAAATACAGCTTCATACTAAGACTTGTTTATGGTAATCAAAGCTCTACAGTTCCTTCGCTTCACTCAGTCACGCGGCTTTCATCCCGACGCTCATCGAAGCGATAGAGCGCGGGGCTTCCCGCCTAGCAGCTAAAGTTATAGACCAATACGGTTTACTTAAGTTATAAGTTGTAGGGTGCGTCGCTCGTTTAATCTGGCGTTGCGGGGCGAGAGTTGCGGGAGCATCTCAGTTTGGTACAAAGCATTGTTTTATCATAGTGCGAGCACCTCAAGAGCTCGCGTATTGTACGCAGGAGCGAGCGGGGACGATCGCACTATAATGCAAAAATGAGATGCTCCCAGAGTTGTTCTTGGCGACGCACCCTGCGCTCACTAATTTTACTCCAAAACAGGAAGATTTTTATGAAACAAAATTGCGCGAGCAGCAGCGATTTGCCATTGACGCGCTACTTCTGCAAAATTGGTTCCGGCTGCTGTGATAGCCCTTTCTGCTGCACCCAATCCTGTTTTTGCTCCAGCAGCCCAAGCGGGTTCAAGAAAAATTTCTGGGTAATCAAAATATCTCACACCTCCATCTATGCAGTCAGCCGCTGCCTCTGCATTTGCCCTATTAGCAACTTCTTCAGTCGGATTCGACAGCCACTTTTTTGCCACCTCGATAAATAACCGTTCACCTTCATCTTTTTCTGGGAAAGGCAATCGTTTCGTAATATAGTATATTGTTTGTTGCACTGCTGCTTTTTTAAAGGAAAGTTTTTGCACCTCATCCATCAGGTTAAACAGCTCTTCTAAAGTGCTTGGTTGATTCATAATTTCTCTACACAGAAATTCTAGGATTTTCAAGAATTTGTTTAGGAAACTCAAGGCATAATTCCGAGCGGTTTTCAATGGGAACATGAGGATTCATCCATTACAAGATTTCGGCGCATCGGTTTTGGCATTAAATGGTCGATCGCCAACTACCGCAAGCAATAACTATTTATCCACATTCAAAGGAAGCTAATAGTGCGTGTCAGAAACAAATTCATCATATCATTTACTATTTTTTTAAATGATGTTGGTGTCACTATTATTTCGAGCAAAGTTTGAGTGATAAATTTCCTGGTTTTGTCTAATACCAATTTCATAAAGTAGCGCTAGATATTACCCCCCCCAACCCCCCCGATGCTTTGGGGTGGCTCAGACTTCATCAGCACATCTTTAGAAAAATGGTATAACATCAGCAATTTTGCTTCGCGTTGATTCAGCTTGTTTATTAAACAAAATTGTATTGATTCGCTCGCTCTTTTTGAAATTATCTGCGTTGCATCTGCTGTTGACCTGCTCGATCAAAAATTTATGCAGCAATTCCAGTCTAACCTTTACCGAGCCTTTAGATACATCGCTGTTTTATCGCAAAACTTGTCAGGGCTTGTCATATTCTGTCACCCGTTATTGAGAATGTCGAATGCAGGCAAATAACTGTAGAAACGACAAAACCTCCTCGTTTGAGAAGGTTTTGTCTATCGGAGCGGCGGGATTTGAACCCACGACCCCTACTACCCCAAAGTAGTGCGCTACCAAGCTGCGCTACGCCCCGACAGCTTTAACAGCATAGCA
>JBBSNU010000272.1:0-6840 GCA_038260455.1 Chroococcales cyanobacterium
GCACTTCCCCGACTGAGTAACTCGTTCGGATTAAGAACTCTCGAATCTGGATAGTTAACCACTATATTTGCCTGTGTCGCTGCTGCTACTGCATCAACCGCATCTTTAGGAATCTTATCGGCATCTTTATAGTATGATTTGAGAAACTGTAATGCCGAAATTTTAGTTTTTGCGGTACTTTTTGCCGCCGTGGTTTGCGGAACAGTTTGAGCCGGCGCAGGTTTTTGTTGCCTTGATATTACCGGCAATAGCGGCTGCATTAAAACAGTTGATGCTAAAGGAAATACCAAACGATTTTTAGCTTTTGGACGTTGCTTTGCAGGTACTGCAATGCTGGCTGCTTGACTTTTTACAACCAGGCGATCGTAATTCAAATTTAAACCTTTCATTAAGTCAACTATTGCTTGTACCTTAGTCAGTGGCTGCTGCGGACGAAACTGATTTCCCGGAAAGTCTTTCATGAATCCCGTTTCATAAGCTTCTTCAATCGGACGTTCTGCCCAATAGCCTTGAGGCACGTCCTTAAACGCACTTCCACTGGGTAGATTTTTATTAGTCATTGTTGGACGGTTGAAAGCTTGGCGAATCATCGCTGCAAATTCGTCGCGATCCACCTGTTGTTTGGGTCTAAACATTCCGTTGGGATATCCCGTAACAATGCCTTTTTCAGCTAAGGGTTTAATAAATGGACGCGCCCAGTAATTCGACGGTACATCAGGAAATGTCGATTTGGCTTGTTGAGCAGCAACTTGCTGGGAACTTAGCACAAAACTTGTGCCACTCACACTCAGGATTAAAGCTAAAAACGATCCCTTAACTAAGGGTAAATGCCAGCGATTACGCATGATAAAACATCCTTCTTTTTTGACTGTTGTAGTGATTGTGTGGGCTGGTAGTTTGGCTCGCTAATGTGGGCGAAGACAGCGCAACTACAAACCCTTCTCGATCAATTAGGGAGCATCTCAGTTTTGCAAAAAGCCTTTTTTTTATAGTGCGAGCGTCCCCGCTCGCGTTATTGTACTCGCGAGCGGGGACGCTCGCACTATAAATACAAAACTGAGATGCTCCCCATCAATTATTGGCACTCTAACGGTTTTCTTTATGCACGTCCAACTCTTCGCTACGCAGTATTTCTGTTGCCTCAACCGTATCTGTTTCAACTTCTTTTCTGATGTTAACTTCCTCGCGCAGGAAAGCTTGCTTTTTGATATCGGCAGTTTCTTCGTACAGTTCCATACGCACTACCTCTTGTTGCCCGAAGGCAGCCTCTGGATTCACGGGAGTGCCTGCATCTTCTGGAGTTACGCGCTCAATTACAGCACGCTCTTCTTCTACAGGAACTGAAACTCTTGCAGTTTCAGTTTCCACTCGCTTGCCAATTACTACTTCGCCGATTTTGTGATTGGTTTTATTTGCAACTAATCGTTCTTCGTACAGTTTGAATTTTTGATGATCCCGATCGTTCATCTGGTACATCTCAGGTTCTTTATCGTAATGATAAGTTTTGCGGTCGTAACTAGCAATCTTAGCTTGGTTGGACGCAGGAACTGTATTAGAAACGCGAGCGGTTGCGCCTATAATGGGTGATGCTTCTAAAGGCAATGACGCTTCTACGGGTGCAGATGCTTGGACTGTTGGAGTCCGATAAACTCTCCGCACTTGTTCTTCATAATCGTAATCAACCACCATTCCATTTTCGTACATGGGTAGGCTTTCAACTTGCTCTTTAGTCTGCAAACCTTTGGCATAAACGCGATTCGCATTAAAATCAATCCGACAAAGACCGATAGGAACTAATACCTTCTTGCCAAAAATCCAAAAACCCGTTTCAACGACAAAATATCGTAAACGCCCTGTTTGATCTACTAGCACGGTATAGACAGAGCCAATTTTTTCATCGGTGTTTCCTGCATAAACATCTAGCCCTTTGATATCTTTACCATCAAACGCTACTTCGCGGTAGCTTTCATTAAAATCTTCAATTTTGTAAAGTAACATTCTATTGTTCTCGCTATGTTATAGGCATTTTAGCTAGAAATCGCTCTCGGTGCATCTTTCTTATGAAAGATTATATAATAACGAAATAATAGGTAAAGTTATAACTAAGGGTAGATATAGTAATTATAAATTAGAAGTAGAATAAAACTTCAGTAAGAGAAAGTAACGCAGTACGACAAGGATTAATTTTTTATGACATACGATCCAGAGCAACTGGGTAGTCAAGTTGCTAATCCTACAATTGTGAATCCGGTGGTGAATTACCACGACCAAGTGAGGTGGGGGCCAATTTTGGCAGGAATTGCGATCGCCCTTACCGGTCAACTTGTTTTAAGCGCTTTGGGAGCCGCGATCGGGTTGAGCGCGGGTGCAACGGGTGCTGATGCGGGTTCTGTTGGTCTTGGGGTGGGAATTTGGTCTATCGTCAGTTTGCTGATTTCCCTATTTTTAGGTGGTTGGGTAATGGCTCAAAGCTGCGGCCCCATGACCAAGAAAACAGCAATTTTGAATGCAGCAATCCTTTGGGGAACTACATTAGCACTTAGTTCTTGGTTGTTAGCAAGCGGGATATCCGGTGCTGCTGAGGTTGTCGCTGCGAATGCGGGAGAAATTGCCGAGCAAGTACAACAACAGGGCGGCGTTAATATACCGAATCAAGTGCAGAATGTAGATCCAAATCAAGTTCGCGACATTGCTTCTAATACAGCTACAGCTACTTGGTCATTTCTACTTGGATCTTTGCTGAGTTTGGCAGCGGCAATGATTGGTGCTGCTGTGGGCGCTCGCAAACCGCGCGTTTATGCTTGATTACCCGCGATCGAACTTAAAAATGCAACAAGCACAGCAGCTAGTCTAATTTTTTTATGTCCTGGGAAGGATGCTTTATTCATGCTTAAAGCAGATGAGCGAGATAAAAATTTGAGATATGGTGTTGACACAAAGATTTAAAAGGAGATAAAGTGATGAAACAGAATGGAAGCTGGAAAAAATATACAAGTTTCACAAGTTCGTTATTGTTGAGTGCAACGGTTTTAGTTGCTCCTGCGTTCGCGATCGAGACAAATCAAACTCAAGACGTTAAACTTCAAAATCCAGGCGAATATCTACTAGCACAAATGCCCGATAGCTGTCGCCAGGTAATTGCTAATAATGGTCTTAACGTGCGGCAAGAAGCGACGACTAACAGCAAAGCAGTCGGCATCATCGGCTCCGGCAGAACTGTGACAATTCAAAGTCTGGGCGAGAATGGTTGGGTGCCAATTACAGCACCGCTAAAAGGCTACGTATACGGTGGTTTTCTCGGAGAGTGTCAAGCGGCAAATTCTCCGCCTCCTACTGACTGCCGCTCAGTTGCAGCCGTCAGAGGAATTAACGTATATCAAACACCTTCGAGTGATGGGGAAACGACTGGTTTCGTTGCGAATGGACGAAGGGTGACGATTGAAAGTTTAGGAAGCGATGGTTGGGTGCCAATTACGGTGCCTCTGAAAGGTTACGTCCAAGCTGAAAACCTGGCATATTGTCGTTAATTGAAAAAACAGTGATGAATGACCGATCGAACCCGCAAAAAGAAACTAATTCACAGCAAAAGTCTGGTTTGTTAAATTTCATTGGTGAGACAACAGAATCTGCACTGGATGCAGGCAAAGCCGTTGTTGACACAGCAGTTGATGTGGGAGAAGCTACTGCTAAACAAACCTATCGATTGATTGGAAAAGCAACCCAGGAAACCGGAGAAGCTGTGACTTATGTCAGCAATCTTCCTTTTCTCAGACAAATTGCAGGTATGCTCAGGCTTGATTGGTTAACTGGAGCCAACTCTGGCTTAGATTTCACCAAAGCTGAAGCTGAAGTCAAGCAAATCCAACAACAGTATCCCAAGGAAACTCCCAGCGAAATTGCCCATCGCATTATGCTGAAAAAAGCTATCCAAGCCGGGGGTGTCGGAGTTGCTAGCAGCATTTTACCCGGTGTCGCGGCAGCTCTTTTGGCGATCGATTTAGTCGCGACTAATGCGATTCAAACCGAAATGGTTTATGAAATTGCCGCCGCTTACGGGCTGGATTTGCAAGCTCCAGCCCGAAAAGGCGAGGTTATGGCAATTTTTGGGTTAGCGCTCGGCGGTAGCAACGCCATGAAAGCAGGTTTAGGTTTTTTACGCAACGTACCGCTGGCTGGCGCGATGATTGGTGCGAGTACGAATGCTACTATGCTGTACGCGCTGGGATATGCGGCGCGCGAGTTTTATGAAGCAAAATTGAGGGAAGATTCTGGAGAACCTGCAACCGAAACCCTGCAAGCGATTCAGCAACAAAGCGAAAAATATCTCGATGTGGCGATCGCGCAACAAGCAGTCATGGATCGAATTATGGTTCACATTATTCTGGCAAGTTATCCCAACAAAAACTGGGAAGATATTTTGCCAGAATTGGAGCCATTGCAATTAAATGCCCCTTCTCTAAATACGATTGCCGCTAACATTAAATCACCTGAACCTTTGGATAGCTTGTTAGAGCAACTTAACCCCGATTTTGCCGTAATGCTATTAGCTCAATGCCGTAGCATTGCTGAAAGTAGCGGGGAAGTCTCCGAAGCAGAACAGAGGGTACTCGATACGATCGCCGATCGCGAAAGCAGATAGCAAACACTCGACGCTCTGGATCGTTGACTTAACTTATGAGCGACCCAAACCTTGCAGAAAAACCAGCCATAGAACAAGAGCGAAACGAGATTTTAGAGCAGCTAGAAGATTGGCTGGAAACTCCCATGCTCGTGCTGTCATTTGTGTGGCTAGCTCTATTTGTTATTGAATTAATTTGGGAATTAAACCCATTTTTAGAAGTCGCTAGCACCGCGATTTGGGCGATTTTTATTGCAGATTTTCTACTTAAACTCACCATTGCACCGCGCAAAGTTTCCTATATCAAAAGCAATTGGATCGCAGCTTTTTCTCTGCTTTTACCTGCTTTGCGTACATTTCGATTTATCCGAATTTTGCGAGCATTTAAGACAGCACGGGCTGTCAGAAGTTTGCAGTTGTTGCGAGTCATGACTCGTACCAATCGAGGGATGCGGGCATTAGCTGCAAGTGTTAAACGCAGGGGATTTGGTTATGTTCTAGGACTAACGATAATTATTACCTTGGTAGGTGCAGCAGGGATGTATGCGTTTGAAAAAGATGTCGCCGATAGTTCCTCGGGTTTAAATAATTACGCCACTGCCTTGTGGTGGACGACAATGTTGATGATGACATTGGGTTCGGAATATTGGCCAAAAACGCCTGAAGGTCGCATACTTTGCCTTGTTTTGGCACTTTATGCTTTTGCGGTTTTTGGTTATGTAACTGCGACCATTGCCACATTTTTTATCGGTCGCGATGCAGAGGATGAGGAATCCGAATTAGCAGGAGCAAAATCAATTGCAGCCCTAAGCGCTGAAATTGCTGCCTTGCGGGCGGAGATTCAGCAATTACTGCATCAGAACTCAAACTCTTGAATCAGATATAGCATTTCGATCTCTCATATGAGGTGCTGTCGGGCATAGGCCTCCGTGGGCATACCTCACAATGCGATCGAACCGCTATAGATATCAGGAGTCTCAAGATAGTTCGGCGGTTGAAACCGCGTCTACAAAAACGATGTCGGCCTGCGCCGACTGGTTCGTAAAGGGTATCCAAAACCCGGATTTGGCATAACATGATATTATTTCATGGTTTCCGCGAGGGAGCGCTTTCCCAGCGATCTAGTATATCTTTGATTAAAACTTCTTGCACCAAAGTTTGAGCAATAATTAAAATTGGCAGCGCTAGCAATAATCCTAAAAAACCCAAGAAAGTTCCAAATGCTGCCAACAAAGCTAAGGTGTATGCCGGGAGCAGAGACACTTTCTCTTTCATGATTATAGGTGTTACCAAATTGCCTTCAATTTGTTGAATTGCAAAATAAAGTAACAATACTGCACCTGCTTTGACCGGAGAATCTAACAAAGCTAATAGCATTGGTGGAATCACGCTCAACATCGCGCCCACATAAGGAATTAAAGCTAAGAGAAATGCCAAAGAACCGTTAATAAAAGGCAGTTTCACTTGCAAAAAATACAGGCCCACAGTGGTCGTAATGCCAATAAAAGTCATACTTAATCCAATTCCCGCTAACCAGCCCATTAAACCTTTTTCACATTCAGTCAGGATTTGATCGACTCGCTGACGGTAAAAAGCGGGAAAGAGGCTGATTATTACTCGGCGGTATGGCATTGGATTTGCCACAAGCATAATTGTCAAAACGGTAATTAACAAGGAATTAATTACTAAACTGAGGGAGTTGGATAAAAAGAGATAGATATGGGAAATTACCCACTGAGAAAAAGTTTGGAGTTGTTGGCTTAAATTGTCAAAAAAATTGGGGAGGTTATTTAGGGCTGAGTCAGGAACTCTTGCTTGCAACCAGTTGCTCCACAATCGCAGTTGTTCTATTCCTAGCGGGATAAGTTGAGTTAGCTCTTGAAATTGAGAGCTCAGGCGGGTTACTATCACCCAGATCGAGCCAAATAAGATCACCACTAAAATCGCGACAGTTAAAGCGATCGCCACCTCGTGCCTAGCACCCGACTGCTGGAATCTTCGCGCTAAACGGTTGAGAGCGATCGCTAAAATGACCGCAGTAAAAAACACTAAAACAATTACTCTAATTTTCCACAAAATATAGAGCGAGAGTACCAAAGCCAAAAAACCGAGCCACTTTCCTAAACTCACAACATACACCCCTCTATTTCTATTCACTAACACTTAACTGGATCAAGGAGATTTTTTTTGCTAAACTTTCTACAGCGAGAGTGAGCGATCGC
>JBBSNU010000273.1:0-6837 GCA_038260455.1 Chroococcales cyanobacterium
ACAACAGTTAAAATAGTCTACACCAAATAACTCTCGCCCTGTAGATTTGGGCGGTGCTTGGACGAAAAAATCTTGCTGCAGCCAATCCTCGACTAAAGCTTGACAGGGAGTGCCGGTTGCCGCCCACTCTCCACCTGAGTCGATCGTCAAAGAGCCGCCAGAAAAGTGTACCGCTGCCAAATCTAACAGCGAATTAGCCGGCCCTGTATCCCAACCCAAGATACCATCTCCCAGATCGGAAATTTTTGACTCGTGGTTGTTTTCCCTATTTTCCCTGGCTGGGAGATAGGCAACATTGCCAATTCCCCCCAAATTTTGGATGCAGAGACTGCGGTTGGGTTCTGCCAGCAGGCAGGCATCAACTATGGGGACTAAGGGTGCTCCTTGACCTCCTGCTGCAATGTCTGCCGATCGAAAATTGCTCACAGTAGTAATGCCTGTCAATTCGGCAATTAACGCGCCCCGCCCGAGTTGCAAGCTGTAGCCCATGAAACCATCTGCGAGATTTTTCTCTCCTGTCCCTGGCGGTCGGTGGTAGACGGTTTGACCGTGAGAGCCGATTAATTCTGCATTATCATATTCTGCTTGAATTGTCAAGGCCGCGCTGGCAAATTCTCGGGCAATGGCATCATCTAATTGGGCGAGTTCAGCCATTGACAAAGCCGAGCCGCTGCAAACCGAGAGAATTTGCGATCGTAAATTAGCAGGATAAGGGAAAGTCTGACCTGCTACCAACTTTACTTTTAAGTCTGTTTGGGAACCGACCACATCCACCAAAGCAGCATCTATACCATCAACTGACGTGCCGCTGATCAAACCGATAACGCGAACCATTCGATTTTAGATTTTAGATTTTAGATTTTAGATTTTAGATTTTTAGATTTTTAGATTTTTAGATTTTTAGATAGTATGGGACGCACTCCCGACAAAGAAACGGGGTTTTTTACCCGGATTGCGGATTATAGTCAAGGATTTTCATCCATCAAACCGAGTTTCTGTGCCCCGGTTTGTGCAGGAGTGTTAGATTTTTAGGTCGGGAGATTTTTAGATTTAGAGATGGGGAGATTTTTAGATAGTGGGGTGCGCGAGGGCGCGAGGGCGCGATCGCCCGAGGATATTATTTGAGGTCGATCGTCACGATCACCACAGTAATATTATCGCGTCCCCCTTTATCCTTAGCTGCTTCAATCAAAGCAGTTGCAGCACCCTCGCCGGCGCGAATCGACTTCAGAGGCGAAGCAATCAAAGGATCGGAAAGCTCCTCAGTCAAGCCGTCACTGCACAGCAGCAAGCGATCTCCGGGCTTTACATCCACCGGCAGAATATCTATCTCGTGCAAATCATCCCGGCCCAAACACTGGGACAAAACGTGACGCCAAGGATGGTGGCGAGCCTGATCCGGAGTCAAAGCCTTTCTTTTGACAGCCTGAGCCACCCAAGTCTGGTCTTCAGTAATCTGCTCCAAGTGAGGCCCGTGCAGCCGGTACAAGCGAGAGTCCCCGATATTAGCGCACCAAGGCCTGCCCTCATCCCTAAAGATCAGAACCACAGCCGTAGTCCCCATATCACCACGTTCGGGATGTTCTAGCTGATCCGTCAAAATTGCTTGATTGGCGATTAAAAAAGCCTTTTCCAACAACTGCACAGAATCCTCGGGCCCTTCCCAATGTTCGAGCAAATAAGATTGAATGGCCCCAGTCGCTATCCGGCTGGCTTCTTGACCTCCGGCGTGTCCTCCCATTCCGTCTGCCACTATGAAAAATCGCCCGTCAGGATCTATGTAGTACGAATCCTGATTTACGGAACGAACTAGCCCTGTGTCTGTCTTACCTGCGAAAGAGCGTTTCATAGATTAGTGAATGGACTCATCGAACTTAAAAGCTTGATTCAACTGGTGCATTTTTTTTTACAGAATTTAAATCGCGAACGAAACTTAAAATTGCTGCTGCCCGCGATCGCCCGTTTTGAAAAAAATGCACTTCCTTGACCTCATATTGTAGATCGTCTGGTGCAAATCGCCTCTTAAATTTTCCGGTAAATCAAGCGGCCTGACGCAGCGCCTGCCAAAAACCACTGGATTTGGGCAAAAAATCAGAGGATGGGCTGGCGAGAAATCGAGGAAGCAACGGTATTTTTAGGCTCAAAGCAGGTAAGGATCGAAAATTTAATAAATTAAGCACCTCCTACAGTCTTCTCTCCTATAAGTTGCGAGATCAAAGGAGGCAGAGCCTCCGGATCTGCATTACCAGGCAGAGCCTGGTAACGATAAAATATGTCAGCCAAAACATAACATCCGAACATCCGAGGCTAAGTTTTGGCTGGCGAGAAATCTCAAACCAGAAATTTCTGGTTTCAAATTGCGCGCTATTGTGACATTCTATCGGCGCGATCGATCCGTTTGAACAAACGCAGCAGAGCCAACCCCGTACCAGCAGCCAGCACAGCCACAGCCACAGCCGGCCAAACTTGATTGCTGACAAACAAAATTGTCGCCGACAAAGTAAAAGCACTCATCATCAGAGTATAATTCGTGCTCATTTGAACGCTGGTCATGCGGCGGAGCAATCGCTCTGTTTCGGCAGAACGGACGCGAATCCGTAAATCTCCCTGTTCTAGTTTATCAATAGTCTCCTCAATCCGGCGGGGCAAGCCCAAGGCAGTCGAGCTCACCTGAGCCGCCTGACGGCCGATTTCGTTAAAAATGCTGCTACTTGCATCAGAACCATTTCCATTAGTCATAAGCTGCATGGCAAAAGGTTGTGCCACCTCCATAAAGTTGAACTCGGGATCTAAACCCCTGCCTACCCCTTCGATAGTAGAAAAAGCTCGCATTACAAAAGTAAAGGTAGCTGGGAACCGAAAAGGTTGGTTGTAGGCAATATCGTAAAGGTCGTCAGTAATCGCGCTCACGGACTGATTTTCAAAAGGCTTGTCCATGAAGTTATCCAGCATATACTGGATCGATCGGCGCACCGGACTCATATCACCCGTAGGAACCAAAGCGCCCAAATTGATCAGAGAATCCATAATCCGCTGTCCATCCTTGGAAGCAATGCCGTAGAGAGTCTCCATCAGTCCTTCGCGGACGTTGGACTGGATTTGCCCCATCATGCCAAAATCGTAGAAAATCAGAACTCCGTCAGCACTAACAGCGAGATTGCCTGGGTGTGGATCAGCGTGGAAAAAGCCATCATTGAGCAACTGCCGCAAATAAGCTTTCGCGCCCAACTGAGCGATTAATTTACGATCGATACCCGCAGCTTCGAGAGCTTCGTAGTGGCTGATTTTAATCCCCGGCAGGTATTCCAAAGTCAGCACTCGGGGAGCCGCGTACCGCCAATAAACCCGCGGCACCATCACCCAGTCGCAGTTGCTAAAATTGCGGCGAAAAGTATCAGCATTGCGGCCTTCATGGATATAGTCAATTTCCAGCCAGAGAATGCGACAGCATTCCTCATAAATCCCCATCCAATCTCGGCCTTGTCCCCACTTAGGATGATTTTGAAAGTAACGAGCAATTCCTTTAAGAATTTGCAAATCTATTTCAAACAGCTTCCGCAGTCCAGGGCGCTGCACCTTGACTACGACTTCCTGGCCAGAGTGAAGTTGAGCTTTGTGTACCTGACCCAAACTGGCAGCGGCCAGGGGCACGGGGTCAAAGCTGCGGTAGAGTTCTTGAACTGTTTTGCCCAAATCTTGCTCGACAATTACCTCTAACTTTTCGTAGCTAAAAGCAGGCACTTTATCTTGCAGTTTAGAAAGTTCTTCGACAAACTCTGCGGGGAACAAGTCGGCGCGGGTGGAAAATAATTGGCCGACTTTAATGAAAGTGGGGCCTAAATCCAATAGTGTTTCTCGAACCCAGATTGCTTGAAAGCGCCGTCTGGCGACTTTTTTTTCTTCTGTGACGCCTCCCCAGTAGCTCCAGTTTTTGCTGTCGAACCACAGCGAAGCCAGCCAGAGCAGGACAAAGGCCCAAATGTCGAAGAAGCGTCGCTGCCGGGAGTATTTATCGCGATTCCAGCGATAAGCTTTACTTTTGTAGGATTTATTAGCAGTTTTTGGCTCATCGGCCTCGCCAGTGCGCTTGGGGGGGCGCTGGCGATTAACAGAGTCATTAAGGAGAGCAGACACTTGGGTTCCCAAATTGCTTATTTTATGTTGTTGCTTTGATGGCAGGTTGGAGCGCAGGAGCGCGTTGTCTTGCGCTCGCGTGGTGGTAAATAGTGGTTCGATCGCCCTTTTTTAAGGCAAACTGCTGCGGTAGCGCTGCAATTGCGATCGCACCAAAGCAACTTCGGCGCGTAGTTCGTCAATAGTCACTTGCAGATCAGCAGGATGGATGTCTTGAATGGTAGTGCTGGTGCTTGCAGTACCGGTTCTGGTTTGCATCGCTTCCTCGGCCGATCGATTAGCGCGTTCCACAACTCGATCGGTAAACTGGCGCAGGCGTTCTCTTTGTTCCGCGTCAAATTTGCCGAGTTGAGAAAAAGCGTTCGTTGCTGCGCTTTCTAATTGCTCGTATAGTGCTTCAGCAACTGCTCTGCCTACAAAAAAAGCATGAACTGGGGGTTTACTCATAAAAAAATCTCTGTGCGCTTCCGCAACAAATTATAACTTGCTTATCCTCGATGGTGCTTCCAAAGAAAGAAAGATTTTGGGAATTGATGCAGGACAATATCTCTGCCTATAGACAAACAAATTTTTTCGATCTGGCGATCGACTGACACTCCAGTCATCCGGGATGCGACCTCTACCATCGATTTAATTTTCCGAACCCTGGTTGCTAACTACTTTTTCAACCGCGTAGATGTGGCAGCCGCAACAGGAAACATCACATAATTTGTGTACCCGTGCCTATATCTTAACATAATTCCTAAAAAATATCAAAGGTTTATACATTTTTTTTCTAAAGGCATTTCGATCGCAGGTGGCATAGGAAATATGCAGTCGAGTCAAACCGAGGTTGTGGGGATTGGCCAATTCCGAAAGCAGGTTTTGCGGTTTGGTGCTTTGCCTCCAAAAACGTTATTTTCTAGAAACAATCGATCGATATTTACTGATTCATCAAAGCAAATAGTCGTCCGCAACTTTAACCAACAAAAACAATACACCTGTGGCACTCACTCACAAATCCTCTAAAATCATCTGCGTTTATCCGCGTTGCATCTGCCTTGAATCTGCGGTTTATGTATTAAAAGCCAGAACTTATGCAGCTCAAGTCTCAGACTAATTTGTCGCAGGTTCTGGGAAAGGCAAAGTAGTTTCTGCAGCAGGAGGCCGCGAGTAAGGAGCGATCGAACTATCGGAATTCGTATCACTTTGGCTGGGTATTGGCGGTGCTGGTGACGCTACTGATGGCGGCGACACAATTTCAGGACTAGGCACCGCAGGCGGGGCGGGTGCGGGGGGCGAGTAGCTGGGCGGTTCCGGCGGTAGGGGCGCAACTTCCGGTATCGGTTCGGGCGCTGGTTGGGGTGCTAGCTCGATTTGGGTTTGGGGCTCGGAAGGCGGCGCTTCGGGCTCGGGCGTGGGGGATATTGAAGGCTCCGGTTCTGGCTCTGGGGCGGGAGTTTCGGGGCTTGGCAACTCTGAATCTGGGGTGCTAGCTGCTTCGGGATCGATCGATTCGGGAAGGTTGCTGCTGTCTGAGGTGGGTTTGGGGAGCTTGTTAAGTTCGATCGGGTAGAGAGGGCTGCTTTCGACAGAGGGCTGTGCGAACATCGGCCCTGACGAATCGCGGGATTTGAGCAAATCTTCGAGAGATGGGAAGGATTGAGTTGTGGATCTGTTGCTGCTGAGAATGGTGCTGTTGTAGCGCCATGCTAGGTCAAAACCCATCCAGCCTGCAATGACAGCCGTTATGACAAACGCCAGCAAAGTCAAGGAAGGTGGGGGAGGTGCGGGCAATTGCAGGCTTTGCTTGTCTTTTTTTTCTGCTGGTACTCTCTCTGTGTCTTGCAGCATGGTAAGCCAATTTTCCACTGTCTGGGGGCGCTTTTGGGGGTCGGTTTCGAGTCCCTGAAGGATTGCTCGCTCGATGGCGGGGCTGAGGTTGGGCTGAAATTGCCGCAAAGAAGCTAGGGGAATTCGATCGCGTAGGGGGGCTGCTACGGGCGGCACGCCGGAGAGCAAGTAGTAAAAGGTGGCGGCGATCGCGTAGATGTCTGTGGCCGGTGTACATTTACCGTCATGGAGGTATTGTTCGATCGGCGCGTACCCAGGGGACAGCAAGTTAATCTGGGCGTGTTTGGTGCCGGCGGTAAAGTCGCGGGCAATGCCAAAATCTATCAACATTACGACGTGAGAATCGGCTCGCCGGATCAAATTTTCGGGCTTGATGTCTCGGTGCAGCAATCCGCTGTGGTGAACTGTACTTAAGGCTGAGGCTATTTGCCGAATATAGTGCAGCGCCTGGGCTTCTGACAACGGTTGATCCGCTTCGACTATGTGGGCGAGAGTTTCGCCGGGAATGTAGTCCATCGCGATAAAAGACTGTCCGGCTTCTTCAAAAAAGTCGATTACTCTGACGATGTTGGAATGCTGGCACCGGGACAGGCGTTGGGCTTCGGCAATAAACTGCTGTTGAAATTGAGCTGATGCTGGGTGTTGGCGCAGACTTTCGTTGAGGGTTTTGAGTACGACGGTTTGGTTTAAATGGGTATGGATGGCTCGGTAAGTGATACCGAACCCTCCTATGCCTAAAGTCGCGTTAACTCTGTATTTGCCTTGTTGCAGGACTGTTGCTGGCGCTAAGTTCATCTTTTGTTGATGCCGTTTCCCAAACTATGCTACCGCTTTTGGGGGATTTCGCAGAGTTTAGGTCGCAGGGCGATC
>JBBSNU010000274.1:0-6833 GCA_038260455.1 Chroococcales cyanobacterium
AAGGATATAACAATGGATATCTTATCTAACACCGTTGCGTTATCGCGGATGCAATTTGCGCTAACGGCAATATTCCATATGCTGTGGCCAGTTCTGACAACTGGAATGGGGATTTATCTGGTAATTGTTGAAGGAATGTGGCTGAAAACTCGCAATCCCGACTACTACCATCACGCTCGGTTTTGGTCTAAACTCTACGTCCTCAACTTTGGTATTGGAGTAGCTTCAGGAATTCCGATGGAATTTCAGTTTGGCACAAACTGGGCACCATTTTCTGAAGCGGTTGGTGACTTTTTTGGCAGCATTTTGGGATTTGAAGCTTCAATGGCATTTATGCTAGAAGCAGGCTTTTTAGGAATTATGCTGTTCGGTTGGGATCGCGTTCACCCGATCGTCCATTATTTCGCTACAATCATGGTAGCCTTCGGCGCAAACCTTTCCACAGTCTGGATTTTAGTCGCTAACTCTTGGCTGCAAACTCCCGCAGGCGGAGAAATGGTCAATGGCAAGTTTATTGTCAGCGATTACTTTCAAGCAATTATGAACCCCTTCGCATTAAACAGCATTCTCCATATGTTTTTTGCGACATTAGAAACTTCGCTGTTTGTAATTGGCGGCATTAGCGCTTGGTACATTCTTAATAAACGCAACCAAGCCTTTTTTTCCAAATCATTAAAAATTGCCATAGCCACAGCAATCGCCGTTGCACCTTTGCAGATATTCATCGGACATTTGAGCGCCGAACAAGTTTATCGCTATCAACCCACTAAATTAGCTGCGATTGAAGCTAAGTGGGAAACCTCCGCAGCCGGAGAGTCAGCAGATTGGACTTTAATGGCTTTACCTAACGAAAAAGCTCAAAAAAATGACTGGGAAATTAAGATTCCCAATGGCTTAGGATACGTTCTGGAATTCAAGGAAAAACTATCCGAACCAGTTCTCGGATTAAAAGAATGGAAGCCCGAAGATAGACCCCGGATGGTGGGTTTAATCTACTATTCTTTCCGCATCATGTCCGGGATTGGATTCTTTTTTCTAGGATTGATGTTATTCAGTATAATTCAGTGGATTCGAGGCAAACTTGCTGCTGAAAATATCAGCAGTCAAACTTGGCTGTTGCGGGCTTGGGTATTAGCTGCGCCGCTGGGATATATTGCTGTAGAATCGGGTTGGATAGTGCGCTGTGTCGGCAGACAACCGTGGGTTTTATACGGGCAAATTCGCACTGCTGATGGTGTATCG
Source organism: Chroococcales cyanobacterium (assembly GCA_038260455.1). Classification (GTDB taxonomy): domain Bacteria; phylum Cyanobacteriota; class Cyanobacteriia; order Cyanobacteriales; family Microcoleaceae; genus Microcoleus. Next base: position 1,243 of record JBBSNU010000274.1, read on the forward strand.
GCAATCCCCGCTAGCAATGTTTTAACTTCCCTCATCTGCTTTGCCGTTATCTACAGCTTTTTGTTTGTTTGTGCGATGTATTTCGGCAGCAGAATTATCCGCAAAGGGCCGAATTTAACTCTGCCGGTGCCGGGATTAGAGAATGAACCAGCCATCGAAACTCAACCCGCAGAACACATTCCCAATCAACGTCCAGCAGAAGCACAACAATAGGAGATTTTATGCAAGGTTTGGAGCATTTTCTCCCGCAAGTTTGGTTTGTAATCTTGGCTCTATTTCTACTCCTTTACGTCATGCTAGACGGTTTTGATTTGGGAGTCGGAATCTTGTCTTTGACTGCTGACGATGAGGAACGCAGGAGCATTTTAATGACCAGTCTGGGCAACGTTTGGGATGCTAACGAAACTTGGCTGGTTTTAATGGGAGGCGCTTTATTTGGGGCATTTCCCCTCGCTTACGGCACGATTTTAACTGCTTTGTACATACCGATTTGTATGATGCTTTTCGGTCTGATTTTTAGGGCTGTCGCCTTTGAATTTCGGGAGCATTCTAACCGGAAAAAGTTTTGGAATTATGCTTTTGGGGCTGGTAGTTTTTTAGCATCTTTAGCTCAAGGATTCGCCCTCGGTGCGGTGCTCGAAGGCATTGCGGTTGACGAAGCGGGTCACTTTATCGGTACTACTTGGGATTGGCTGGATTGGCGATCGATCTTGGTGGCTTTGACGCTGGTTCAAGGCTATGTTTTGATCGGTTCCACCTATCTAATTATGAAGACGGAGGGCGAACTGCAAACAAATCACTATCGCACTGCTAAAATTGCAGCAGTGACCACTTTAATCGGAGCAGTTTTAATTACGATCGCCACTCCGATTTTTTACGAAAGTACGAGGGCGAGATTGTTTGAAAAACCCCTAGTTTACGTGTTTGTGGCGATTCCTTTGCTGGGATTGCTGCTGGTGGGATTGCTGCTGAAAAGTCTGGCAAACAAAGAAGAACGAACGCCTTTTGTGTGGACAATCTTGATTTTCTTGCTTACTTTCATCGGCTTGGGATTAATTGTTTTTCCCTACATTATTCCGACCAAAATTACGATTTACCAAGCCGCAGCTGCGCCCAGCGCCCTGGTGTTTATGATTGTGTTCATTGGCTTTTTGATCCCGATCATGATTTTTTACAACATCTACAATTACATTGTGTTTCGGGGTAAGGTTGCTGGCGGCGGCTACGGCGAATAAAATAGGTTCGTAGTGAGGACGACCGTCGGGAGCATCTGGTGTTTTGCATTTATAGTGCGAGCGTCCCCGCTCGCGTATTGTACTCGCGAGCGGGGACGATCGCACTATAATCAAAAAATGCTTTTTGCCAAACTGAGATGCTCCCATCGATTATCGATTAATATTCACAAAGGAAGCTCGATCGCAAATTCCGTCCCCTCACCCAAAACCGAACTGCAGCTCAAGGTTCCGCCGTGTTTTTCAACAACAATTCGGTAGCTGATGGATAACCCTAAACCGGTGCCTTTCCCTAGGGGTTTTGTGGTGAAAAACGGGTCAAACAATTGGCTGCGAACGTCTTCTGTCATGCCGAGCGCATTATCGGCAATTTTGATGCAAATACTATTTTCGTTAAGGGCTTCGGTGCGAATGCTAATAGTTGGTGTCCAGTCGCCGTCGCCCGTTAGCGAAGCCCTCGGAGAGGATCGCTTTTTTTGGTTGCAAGCATCTTCCAGCGCGTCAATACTGTTGCTCGCCAGATTCATAAATACCTGATTTAGCTGACCTGAATAACATTCAATTAATGGCAGTTGACCGTAATTTCTAATTATTTGAATTTCGGGATATTCGGATCTGGCTCGCAGTTTGTTATGCAAAATTAGGAGCGTGTTGTCTATACCTTCGTGAATGTTTGTCGGCTTCTTTACCGAGTCGTCTAAACGCGAGAAGTTTCGCAAACTCAGAACTATTTCGCGAATCCGATCGGCTCCAATTTTCATTGAAGATAATATTTTTATAAAATCTTCTCTCAGAAATTCTAAATCGATGTTTTCAATATATTCTTGAACTTCTGCCGTTGGCTGAGGATAATGTGTTTGATAAAGTTCCACAAGCTGCAACAAGTCTCTCATGTATTGGGTGGCGTAGGAAATATTGCCGTAGATAAAACTGACTGGGTTGTTGATTTCGTGAGCCACTCCCGCTACCATTTGACCGAGACTTGACATTTTTTCGGTATGAATTAGGTGAGATTGGGTTTCTCGGAGTTCTTTGAGAGCGATTTCTAGCTGCTGGGCTCTGTTGTTGGCGATCGCCTCGGAGAGCCGCAAAGCATCCTCGGCTGCTTTGCGCTCTGTGATGTCAAAAATAGCGCCGTTGAGGGATAAAATTTGACCCTCTGTGTTGAAAATGGCTTGACCTTTTTCTGCAACCCACCGCACATTTTCGTCGCTGTGAATCAGGCGATATTCGATCGCGTAAGGTTGTTTTGTCTCAATCGCGCGATCGATAAATTGCTCGATCGGCTCCGCATCCTCGGGATGAACTATACTAGGAAAAGCCTGCACCGGTTGAATCAGAAAGTTAGCTGCGGGGTAGCCGGAAATAGCTTCTATGCCGCTGCTGATAAACGTTAGGCTCGATCGCCCTGCCGCACTACAACGATAAACTGCGCCGGGAATGTTAGAAACTAAGGATCTAAATTCTTCTTCCCTTTCCCGCAAAGCTTCCTCAATCCGCTTGCGCTCGCTAATGTCGCGAGCAAAGGCGCACTGATATTCTTTACCGTTAAATTCCAAATGGTCGATCGTAATTTCCACCGGAAAAATGCGACCATACTTAGTGAGGTGGTGAACTTCAATATTAACCGAACCGCACCTTTTTAAGACTTTCCAGTGCAAACTCCAAGCAGTTTCGGGAAAATCGGGATTGATGTCGTGTATAGTTATGTCGAGCAATTCTGCGGCAGAATATCCCAAGGAAGAGCAAGCGGCATCGTTGACGTACAAAAATTTACCGTCCGATCCGATCCAGAATACCGCATCTGCCGATCGGTCGATCGCAAATTGAGCCAACTGCCACTTTTCCTCAACCCGGTGGCGATCGGCAATTTCTTTTTCTAACTGTTCGTTAAGCGAATTGACAATGGTTTTTGAATCGGCCAGCGCGATCGATTCTTTTGCAAATTCTCCTGTCTGGATATCTGGCTTTTCGTGATTTTCTTCTACTTGTTTTAACGGCAGTATTTGAAGAGTTTTTATTGTATTTAAGCTGAATTGAGTCAGTGCTTTCGGCATCAGGGCGATCGCCGCTGCAGCTAAGATGAAAAAAATCACAGCAGTTGCAGCTTTGAGAGTTACAGACAGCCAGTAAATAGAATGCCAAAGCATCCCAACTTGCATCAATTGAGCAGCACCGCAGGCAAAAAAACCAACAGCAAACAGCCGTCCAATCTTGCTGCGAGAACCTTGGCGGGTAAAATAGACTAAAGATAGCGCCACAGAGCAATAAGCCAGAGCCGTCAGCGAGTCAAAAACAGCATACAGTCGCAACTCCCGCAGCGCGTCACAGCCGACTGCGGAAGATACAGGAAGTGTGGAAAAAAAAATTGTTAATTGTTCTTGCATAAAGTTCAAGAAAATGTATCTGTACCAATGCAAATCCGCTCAAATACAATTATTTGATTTCGGGGAGTGAAATATTTAGATAATTATATACTTTTTTGAGTTTTTATGAAACAACACTTCGGACAGTTTTTTGATGTCCCAACGTAGAATCATGGTTTCGGGGCGCTTGAGGCACAGGATATGCCTGCATGAAAATCAAGGTTTTCATACTGCGAGCTAAAAATTTAGTTTGCTGATGCGCGCTGAATTCAGAAACCCGGTTTCTTCGTATATTTATCGCTATCAAACGTAAATTGTGTAGAAACCGGGTTTCTCGCCCCGCGCTTCAACAGCAAACATAAAACAGCAAACAGTAAACAATAGTCCCCGCGAATTCCCGACAGCACTGGGAGCATCTCAGTTTTGCAAAAAGCATTTTTTTATTATAGTGCGATCGTCCCCGCTCGTGTATTGTACTCGCGAGCAGGCACGATCGCACTATAAATGCAAAACTGAGATGCTCCCGACAGCACTTATCAGAAAAAATGCTTTTTTCCAGCCGGAAATGCTCCCAACTAGCGGACTTTTAAGACAGCGAAAATCTAGATTTGTGCGCTAAATTATCCACAATTAATTAAGCGCCTCCAAGCACCCAATGCACCAAAGTCCGAACTCCAAAACCTGTAGCTCCGGGGCCGTTGTAGCCGTTTTCTTTCTCGATCCAAACCGGGCCGGCAATATCTAAATGTGCCCAAGGAGTATCCTTGACAAACTGCTTCAAGAATAGCGCCGCTGTAATCGCACCGCCGGGACGGGGGCCTGTGTTTTTCATGTCAGCGTGCAATGCTTTTAAGCCCTCAAAATACTTCTCTTCCATCGGCATTCGCCAAAATTTTTCGCCTGCCAATTCTGAGGCTGCGACTATTTCGGCGGCGACGCTATCTTGAGGACTCCACAAACCGGCGATATCTTCGCCCAATGCAATTACGCAAGCGCCTGTCAGAGTTGCTAAATCGACAATTGCATCAAGTCCCAATTTATCAGCAAATACCAAAGCGTCAGCCAAGGTTAAACGCCCTTCTGCGTCGGTATTGTTGACTTCAATTGTTTTGCCGTTGGAAGCTGTGAGGATGTCTCCAGGGCGCATGGCGCGACCGCTAATCATGTTTTCGGTGACGGCGCTGATAAAGTGAACTTCCACATCTGGTTTAATGTGTCCGATCGCCTTTGCCGCTCCGAAAGTAGCCGCAGCGCCGCCCATATCGGTTTTCATAATTTCAATGCCGCTACCGGTTGGTTTGATGTTCAAACCGCCGGAGTCAAAAGTCAATCCTTTCCCGACAATTGCAATTTTGCGGCGCGGTGTGCCTGCGGGTTTGTATGTCAGATGGATGAATTTCGGCGGCAAGTCGGATGCTCTGGCAACGCCGAGAAAGGCTCCCATACCGAGTTTTTCGCAGTCTTCTTGCTCTAATATTTCTAATTCTAAACCGCATTCTGCCGCTAGAGTTTGAGCGGTTTCGGCCATTGTAATCGGGGTGACATAATTGGCTGGTGCTGCGACTAATTCCCGTGCTAAAATGACTCCGGCAGTGATTTGGCGGGCCAGGGCGATCGCGCTTTCGGTACCGGCAAAACCGAGCAAATGAATTTGTTCGATCTGCGGGGTTTTCTTGTCTGGTTCCGATTTAAAACGGTTGTCTTTATGCAGGGAGAGTTCGACTCCTTCGACGATCGCGCTGGCTGTCACATCCGCTGCGTTTTTCCACACAGGAAGGCTAATGCCGAGGGTTTTGCATTTCTCTTTTTTGGCTAACTTGGCGCAAACGCCCGCAGCTTGCCGCACGGTGTCTAATTTTAAGTCCGAGGCTTTTCCCAAACCGACGATCGCAATTTTGCGGATCGGATTATTGCCACCGACTCGGGCGATCGCGCTGGTGCCGGTTTTGCCCTTAAAATCTACTTCCTGAATCAGCTCTTTTAAAGTGCCTGC
>JBBSNU010000275.1:0-6824 GCA_038260455.1 Chroococcales cyanobacterium
GAAGGAGAACGCCTTGTCGGACAGATGGCCAGACGCCAAACTGTTCTCAACCCGCAAAACACCTTTTACGCCGTCAAACGGTACATCGGACGCAAATATACCGAACTGACTCCAGAAGCAAAGCGCGTCCCTTACACAACTCGCCGCGAGGAGAATGGGAACATCAAAATCAAATGCCCTCGCCTGAAAAAAGATTTCGCCCCAGAGGAAATTTCGGCGATGGTGTTGCGGAAGTTGGCCGATGAAGCCAGCCGCTATCTCGGACAAGAAGTCACGGGGGCTGTAATCACTGTTCCCGCTTATTTCAACGACTCCCAGCGACAGGCGACGCGGGATGCTGGCAGAATTGCCGGACTTGATGTGAAGCGGATTTTAAATGAACCGACGGCGGCTTCTTTGGCCTACGGTTTGGAAAGAAAAGAAAGTCAAACAATCTTAGTTTTTGATTTGGGCGGCGGTACTTTTGATGTATCTATCTTAGACGTGGGAGACGGAGTATTTGAAGTCAAAGCAACTAGCGGCGATACTCAATTGGGAGGCAATGATTTTGACCAGAAAATTGTTGATTGGTTGGCCGAACAATTTTTAGAAAAAGAAGGCGTGGATTTGCGGAAAAACCGCCAAGCTTTGCAGCGGTTGATCGAAGCGGCAGAAAAAGCTAAGATTGAGCTGTCGGGAGTCGGTATTACCGAGATTAATTTGCCGTTTATCGATGCGAATGAAGATGGGCCTTTGCATTTGGAAACGCGACTAACTCGCGGTCAATTTGAAGGGCTGTGCACAGATTTGGTGCAGCGGATGCGCCGTCCGGTGAAACAAGCTTTGGCTGATGCAAATTTGAATCCTTCTCGGATTGATGAAATTGTGTTAGTCGGCGGTTCGACTCGGATTCCTTTGGTACAGGAAATTGTTCGCAGTTTGATCGATCGCGAACCGAATCAAAATGTGAATCCCGATGAGGTTGTGGCGGTGGGTGCGGCAATTCAGGCGGGGATTTTGGCGGGGGATGTCCGCGATGTGCTGCTGTTGGATGTGACGCCGCTTTCTCTGGGTTTGGAAACTATCGGCGGGGTAATGAAAAAACTGATTCCTCGGAATACTACTATTCCAGTTAGGCGATCTGACGTTTTTTCGACTGCCGAAAACAACCAAACTGTGGTAGAAGTTCACATCATCCAAGGGGAACGGGAATTAGGTAGAGATAATAAGTCTTTGGGACGGTTCAAACTAAGTGGAATTCCGCCGGCACCGCGAGGGATTCCGCAGGTACAAGTAGCTTTTGATATTGATGCTAACGGGATGCTGTTGGTGACTGCTTTGGACAAAACTACCGGCAGGGAACAAAGCATTACTGTGCAAGGTGCTTCGACGCTGAGTCAGCAGGAAGTGAATCAAATGATTCGCGATGCGGAACAGTTTGCTCAAGCTGATAAATTGCAGCGGGAAAAAGTGGAAAAACGCAATCGCGCTGAAGCTTTGGCTTATCAAGCTGAGCGGCAGTTGCGGGAAGTTGCACTCGATCGCGGAATGCAGTTTGCTCAAAGAAGCCGCCAGCGAATTGAAACGTTAATTCGGGAGTTGCGAGACAGTTTAGAACGCAACGACGAGCGGGGAGTTGACCAAGTTGGTTCGGATTTGCAAGATGCTCTTTACGATTTGAACCGCGAAGTTTCAGCTTTTGCTTTAGATGACGATGATGATGATTTCTTTGAGTCTGTGAAGCGCACTTTTACGGGCGACGGTACCAAGCGCCGCAGCGATGACAGCAGCTATTATACGAATGCTAAGCCGTACAGGCGATCGACTGTCGATCCAATTCCCGATCGCCCCTACGATCGCTCCTACGATCGCCCCTACGAGCGTCAGGGCGATCGCGATCGCTCCTACGATGATCGTCAGGGCGATCGTAGAACCAGCACCAATCGCCCGACTCGCCCCTATCAAAGCCAAAGCGACGACTGGGATGATGACGATGATTGGCTGTAATTGAAGGAAGAAGGAAGAAGGAAGAAGGAAGAAGGAAGAAGGAAGAAGGAAGAAGGAAGAAGGAAGAAGGAAGAAGGAAGAAGCAGATTTTCCGCACACAATATGTGATGGCTTTTTTCTAACTTCTTCTATATCTTTTTTCTCTCCTCTCTCCTCTTTTTTCTCTCCTCTCTCCTCTCTCCTCTATCCTCTACTACACTAGACTTCTTTGAAATAGATAGAGATCACTATAATAAGCAAGGAGAAAATTATGTTCTATGGCCCATAGAGAACAATACATTTGGCAGCGGGGTATTTATCTTTGTCAACTTTGCTACGAATTAACCAAATCTTTTCATCCATCTGAACTATATGGTCTTACCAGTCAAATTCGCCGTGCATCTGTATCAGTACCAGCTAATATTGCTGAGGGATATGGACGTGTTAGCAGGAAAGAGTATATTCGATATTTACAAATAGCTCTTGGTTCACTGCGAGAACTGGATACTCATTTAGTGATTTCTGAAAAAGTGGGGTTAGGAACACACGAGCAAATATCACCTGTTATTAAAGAAGTAGATGAAGTCACACGACTAATTGTCAGCACTATCAATAAACTTCAAGCCGAATAAAACCTCTTTAATTCTTCCCTCTTCCTTCTTCCCTCTTCCTTCTCCAAAATTCTTCCCTCTTCCTTCTTCCTTCTTCCTTCTTCCTTCTTCCTTCTTCCCTCTTCCTTCTCCAATTATGCAAAACTTTCGTAATTACTATCAAATACTCGGAGTTCCCAGAGACGCTACGGCTGATGAGATCAAAAAAGCCTATCGCCGACTGGCGAGACAGTTACACCCAGACGTGAATCCGGGTGACAAATTTGCTGAAGATAACTTTAAGGATATTAATGAAGCCTACGATATTCTTTCCGACATCGAAAAACGAGCTCAATACGATCAGTTTAGTAAATTCTGGAAACAAAAAGGATTTCAAGGAAAACAAGGCGTAAAACTTCCCAACTTCAAAACTTGGGGAAATAACAAAGCTAGCCGCCAAAAACCAGCCGAAGATATCGATTTTAGCGATTACTCAGATTTCAATAAATTTCTCGACCAAGTGCTCGGAAGGCGCAGGGAAGTGAGGATGGCGACGGCAAATGATGCACCGCGAGTTCCCGCCTCGGAACCCTGGAGTACGGCTTCTAAGAAAACAAGTTATGTTGCTAATTCTCGGGAAGATAGAAGGGATTTTGACGATCGCGAAATGCGACGCGAAACAGTCGATCGCGAAATGCGACGCGAAACTAGAGAAATAGACGATCGCGAAATCAGACAAGACATTGATGCTAGACTGACTCTGCCTTTGGAAAGAGCTTATTCTGGCGGTACCGAGCGCATCCGCCTAGATGATGGGCGGTGGATCGAGGTAAATATGCCTGCCGCGATGGTATCGGGCCAGCAAATTCGCCTGCGAAATCAAGGAATTGCCGGCGGCGATTTGTACTTAAAAATCACAGTTTCTCCCCATCCCTTTTTTCGTTTGGAAATGTCGGATATTTGCTGTGAATTGCTGCTGACACCCTGCGAAGCGGTGCTGGGCGGAGACGTTGAAGTGCCGACGCTAGATGGCTTGGTGAAGATGAAACTACCGCCGGGAGTTACGTCTGGGAAGCGGTTGCGGCTGGCAAATAAGGGCTATCCGACTGGAAATGGCGATCGGGGCGATCAGCTAGTAGAAATTCAGGTGTTAATTCCCAAGGAAATTAGTGAAGAGGAACGGGAATTATACGAAAAATTGCGGCAGATTGAGACTTTTAAACCGCGTCAAGATTTGTCGGTTTAATTCTGTAGTGCGCGCAATGCGTACCTTAAAAATCAATATGGTTTACTTAAGACGATCCAGGCGGTAAAAAACTATGAAAAATAGATACTGCGATTGCTTCGTTCCTCGCAATGACAATCTTAAGTGAACCGTATTGCCTTAAAAATGAAAATGGCTCCTTACCAGGCAGAGCCTGGTAATGCTTCTGGGGCGAGGAAGAGCCTTTGTTGACCTCGCTGCTTAGGGAAACAGAGGAGTGTGCGAGATGTTTAATTTATTTAATTTTCGTTCCTTATACCATTTTTCTAAAGATGTGCTACAGATGAAGTCTTAGCCCCCCCTTAGTAAGGGGGGGTTGGGGGGGTAATATCTAGCGCTACTTTATGAAATTGGTATTACTACTAATTTTTTTGAGCAATCCTCGATAACCTAAGTAAAATTACTGTTGCAATTATTTCCGAATTAGCCGAAAATTAACAACAAGCAATCCTAGATCCACTCCGACCAAGAAACCGGGATTTTTACTCAATCTGTCGGCTGCAACTGAATATTTGACCAAAAAACCCGGTTTCTGAACCCCAGTGCGTCCAAGATTAACTAAAGTAATTTTCCCACAATCAGGAGCAGTCTGCCGCCATGACTCAAATGCCGCCACAATGCAACAATCTGCAAGAGCAAGTTGACACTTTACTGCAACTGCTGCGTCAAGAACCGTCTTTGCGACAACAAGATATTACGGCGGTACAAGCGTCTCTAAAAAAGGCAATTTCTCCTGAATTTGAAATTGTGTTTGCGGGCGCTTTTAGTGCGGGAAAATCGATGTTGATTAATGCTTTGCTGGAGCGAGAATTGCTCTACAGTGCTGAAGGACACGCAACTGGTACTGAGTGTTATATCGCCTATGCTGAATCGGCAGAAAAAGAGCGCGTTGTTCTCACTTTTTCGAGCGAAGTTGAGATTCGCGCTCAAGTTCATGCTCTGTGCGAGCAGTTGAATTTAACTACTGAAATCAATATTAATCAAATAGATGTAGTACAGATGTTATTTCAGGGATGTTTGATAATTATCGAAAGGGAAGGCGGAGAAAATAAATCGGAGATAGCCAAACAAGCTAAGGCTTTGATACTGTTGCTAGAAGGTTTTGAAGCGAATCGCGATCGCATCCAAACTGTCGCAAATGCTACTTATTCGATGGAACAGTTTAATTTTTCCAATCTCAAGGAAGCTGCTAGTTATGCGCGGCGCGGTAGCAACAGTGCTGTGCTGAAGCGAGTTGAATATTACTGTTACCATCCGCTGCTACAAGATGGCAATATTATTATCGATACGCCGGGAATTGATGCGCCTGTCAAACAGGATGCGGAATTGACCTATGATAAGATTGAAAGCCCGGATACTTCGGCGGTTGTCTGCGTTTTGAAGGCTGCGTCGTCTGGGGAAATGACGACGGAAGAGACGGAGTTGATGGAGAAAACGCGATCGAATCCGGGAATTCGCGATCGCCTGTTTTACATTTTCAACCGCATTGACGAAACTTGGTACAACACGCAACTGCGACAGCGCTTAGAAAATCTGATTAATTCGGACTTTCGCGACACCACCAGAGTCTATAAAACCAGCGGATTGCTGGGATTTTACGGGAGTTTGATTAGAGGGACAACGGGGCGCGATCGCTTTGGTTTGGATACAATATTTGCCGAAAGTCGCGATCGCCTTGATGCAGACACGAATTCGGGTAATAACAGCGAAAATAGTCAAGAAACACCGCAATTTGTCAACGAATTTAACCGCTACTGCGCCAATTCCGGCAAACTGTCTGCTAGCCAATTTCGGATTTCAGTTAACAGTTACGAAACCCCAAATCAAAACTACGTGCGGATTCTTGCGGAACAAGGTCAACCGTTAATCCAGCAATTAATTCAAGATAGCGGCATCGAAGATTTTCGCACAGCCATCACCGATTATCTCACCAAAGAAAAGCGCCCGCAACTGTTCAAAAATCTCGCTGACGATTTAGAAGATTTGTGCATTCAACTGCGGAAACAATACCAAACAATTCAGCGAAATTTGGACAGCCAGCCCCGCGAAATTGAAGCAATGAAAGCCCAGGAACTTTTGCGGCTAAATCAAGAATTGCAGCAAGTCGGACAAGACTTTCGGGAACATATCGCCAAAGAAATCAATGAAATGATTATGAACAAATGCGATATTTTCGATACTGATTTTCGACAAATGCAATCTCGGATGATCCGTCGCTTGGATGAATTGTTAGACGGATTTTCGGTTGAGGCGGCTTACGGACGCACTTTGATGACTCATCCCCGCAATGCTACAGCACCTCTAATTGCTGTTTTAGTGGAAGCGCTTTATTATTTAGCCAATCAGTTGGAAGATATTTTAGTAGAGTCTACTAAGTCACTGGTTGAGAATTTTTTCCTGTATTTAAAAGATAGCATTCGTAAGTCGGAATACTATCGATTGCTTTATCGGTTGTTGGGGAATGACGGGGGAATTGAACAGCAGTTAGAGGAGTTGTCGCAGCGGGTTTCTAATGCTTTGGTGAATGCAGCGGGCGTGGAGTGCGATCGCTACGTGCGAGAAAGTCCCCGTTTTTACGATGAAGGCACGTTTTCGATTTACCAATTCCGGGAAACATTGCAGCAAACATCTCAAGGTTTTGACTGCGAAAACATGGTAGACGCGCAACCGGCAATTCGGCAATTGTTGAGGCTAGATTTTGAGCCAAAAGTATCTCGAACTATTCGGCAAACTTTCCGCCAAACTGTCAACCAAACGCTGAAAGAGCATTTGTTACCGATGGCGGACAAGCAAGCTGATGATATTTTGCAGAAATACAGTCAAGCCCGCGATTATTTGGAACAAACTTTAGCACAGGAAGCTGAGGAGAAAATTGCTAAGAATCTGCGGCTGCAAGGTGAGAATGAAGAGAAGATTCAAGAGTACGATCGGGCGGTTTCTGGGATTAATGGTTGTTTGCGGGCGATGAAGTTGCACGAGCATTTGTTGCCTGTAATTGAAGAAAA
>JBBSNU010000276.1:0-6811 GCA_038260455.1 Chroococcales cyanobacterium
TGATGGAGGGAATCAACAATCGCCTCAAAGTGATTAAGCGTCAAGCCTATGGATTTGTTAATTTCGACAATTTTCGAGCTCGACTATTAGCTTGCTTTTCTAATTAGTTTTTATTATCACCTCAAACCCAGAAGACCCAAAGTTTGATTTGGAGAAAGTCAACATTATGATATAGTTCTCACAAAATCACCGAGAACCTAATCGTGTCTCAATTACTCAGCCGCATCCCTGGACGAACCTATTTATTGCTGGCGATCCTAATTTTTGCAGCCTCTAACTCTGTCACTCGCAAGCTGACCAATTTAGGATCGCAGAACCTTATTGACGGCAGAAATCCGATTTCATTTTGTAATGTTTTATTTGTGGGGAATCTCTGCGCGTTAGCAGTTTTATTCTTGGTTTATCGCCAGCAGTGTACAGTGCAAAATTTGCGATCGATTCCGGGCAAAACCTGGTTGGGGCTGATGGGAGTTTCGTTGTTGTCTGGGGCATTGGCTCCATCATTAATTTTTATTGCGTTGGATGTAACCGCTGTCAATAATGTGGTGCTGATCGGACGCATTGAGCCGCCTCTGATTTTAGCACTGTCGATTTTGATTTTGGGCGATCGCGTTAATCTTTGGGTGATTGCGGGGGCGATCGTTTCGTTTGTGGGTGTTACACTGACTATTTTGTTGCAAGTACCGACTGGGGATATGATGAACGCGGGCGGATTGACGATCGGCAGAGGCGAATTCATGGCAGCAGGTGGGGCGATCGCCTTAGCCATTTCGACGATTATTAGTAAAGTCACGCTCAAACAAATTCCGTTAGGATTGTTCTCGGTGATCAGAACAACACTGGGAACGATTGTTTTCTTTATTGTGGTTTTAATCTCATATAATCCCACCCACTTTATCGATGTTTTCTCGCCTTTCCTCTGGCAGTGGATGCTCGTCTACGGTGCAATTATTGTTGTCGGCGGACAACTGTGCTGGTTGACCGGACTAAAAACGGCGGGCGCTGCTGATGTATCCCTCGCCAGTTCGTTTAGCCCGATCGCCGGGATTGTAGCTGCCTATTTGATTTTATCGGAAACGCCAACAATGGCTCAATACATTGGCGGGAGCATCATTTTAATCGGAATTGTTCTCAATCAAATTGGTGTTTTTAGCAAGCAAGAATCCGCGCCTCAACCTCCTGTGAGTCCGGCAAAAGAGATGGATATGGAAGTGGGATTCAAAGGGATTTAATATAGGAGCGATCGCCCCCCGCATCGAAAACTCAAGGTCGATCGACCTATTCCTCAATAATCTCAACCAAATCCTCAATCATCACGTCAAACGCCCGCGCTAACTTGTAGATAGCAGTAAAATCAACCATTGATATAGACGATCGCCGAGCATAAGTTGTGATCGTACTGTAAACCACGCCAGAACGCTCTGACACTTCCTTGAATGTCCAGCCTTTCTCTGCCGCCAGTTCTCGAACTTTGATTCTGACTAAACCCATACTTGACAAATAATGCAAATGCGTTTTATGATTGCAGGTAAGAAAGCGATCGCCCCCCGGTCTGAATAACTCAAGGTCGATCGGCTATTCCTCCAAAACCTCAACCAAATCCTCAATCATCACATCAAAAGTGCGAGCTAACTTCCGCAGGCAAGTAAAGTCAACCATTGCCATTTCAGGACGACGAGCATAGCTTCTGACAGTGCTATAAATTACCCCAGAGCGATCGGATACTTCCTTAAGCGTCCAGCCCTTCTCCGCCGCTAGTTCCCGAATTTTTAGCCTGACTAAACCCATGCTTGACAGTTGATGCAATTGCGTCGTATAATTGTATATGTAAAGAGCGATCGCCCCCGGTCTAGACAACTAAAGGGCGATCGTCTTTAAAACCTAATTTAGACAGATTTTTTTCTGTCTTAAACACCTACCATCAAGAGATTTATCTACAATCAGAATAGGTACTTACAATGATATCAGAAACTCCGGCAAAATCACGGACGATCGCAGAATCCAAGATAATTCACAAATCTCCCATCCTGCATCCGCTGGCGAGATTCGTCACAGAAAACACAGTAGCACTGCTTTTCAACATCTCAACACAGGACATTTACCGGATAGAATGCTGTCGCTACATGGTGTACGTCCACGCCAAAGGCATCAGCCGGTTTGTCAGCTACGCCGATTTTCCCCCAATTTTAGAAGTAAATCCCCCTGCCCTTCAAGATTTTGGCCGATGGTACAAACGCTGGAAAGGCAAGCAAGCACCCGGATTTTGGACTAAATTTTATACCCACAACTTCAAAGCGGCTGTTTCTGTTGACGGTTTGTTCGAGTGGGGAAAATTGGTAGCTACGGTTAAATCGGTGATTTCTGCTTCGGGGCTGCAACAGCTACGAGATGTTTATACAGCAGAAAAAGATTTGATGGAAAAATTTTAAAGTGCGATCGGACGAGCAACTGTGAGAATGGGCACAGGCACAATTAAAAATGTCAAACTAAATATATAGAAAAGTTTTAATGGCTGAGAATACCGTGAAAATAGATATCTCATTTCAATCACTGCTGGCAGCAATTTCGTCACTGGAAATTGCAGAAAAACAGAAGCTTTGGGAACTGTTGGAAGCTGAATTATTCCCGGATGAGGAAGATTCTCCTGAAAATATTGCTGAAATTGAGGACGCCCGTGCTGATTACAAAGCGGGTGATTACATCACGTTTGACGAATACACGACTCAACGGGCAAGAAAGTCAACATGACTTATACAATCATTATACCCAAAGCTGTGCAAAAACAGCTAGATGCCTTGCCCGATGATGTCTACGAGCGTATCGCTATCAAAGTCCAGGAACTTGCCGAAAACCCGCGGCCAGATGGAGTTGTTAAACTAAAAGGTTATGAAAATGAATACCGTATTCGCATCGGTGATTATCGCGTTCGTTATGAAATAGAAGATCAAGAGCTCACGATTCTGCTGTTGCAATGCAAACATCGGAAGGACGTTTATAGAGGAGGTTGATTCCTCACCCACGATCTCACCGCAGTTGGCAATATTGTTAGCGGAACTCGACGAGTTAAACGAGGAAGATTCATGAATCGATACAGTATGATCGTCCAATGGTCTGACGAAGATCAACTTTTCCTAGTGACGATTCCAGAATTTGCCGATCGCGTTATCATGCCCTGTACCCACGGCAAAACCCGCGAAGCAGCCATCCGACATGGCGAAGAAGTGCTCGAAATGTATCTAGAAGCTTGGCAGGAAGAAGGTGAACCCATCCCGGAACCTAGCATTCTTCAAATCGCCTGAGTATAATCCAAAGCATAAAAGTTTGTGAATCGCAGCTATCCTTCTTCGTGAATCGCCTGTTCTCTTTTTCTATTAAACTGAGACAACTAGACGATGGAATTAGACTATTGATGAATTTCTGATTTTACCGATCGCGATTTAACAAATTAAAACACTTCATCCTCTATTCCTACCCACCATTCCCCTAGATTCATTAAATCCTGCTGGATATCGGCAAGTTCTGTCACATATTCTTCAGCAGAAATTTCCGATCGCCTTTCTTGCAATTTTTTCAGCCGCAGTTGCACCAACAGCCACGGTTTGGAAATTCCGTCGGTTGCTTCAATATATTTGGCTACGTCTTTGCTATTCATTTGCGATTTATTTCCTTAGTTTTGACGGCAGAAGACGGCGATTGAAATCGCGCCTACAAAAACAAAACCCGCCTCCGCGGGTTGAAGAACCTGCCGTTAAAATTACGTTGTTTTCTTCAGTCCGTGGAGGCGGACATCGTTTGTGTAGACGCGGTTTCAACCGCCGTCTTCCCTCGCATACAAACATCCTTTACCTGTAATCCGAAGTCTGAATGTTCTTTAACTTCGCCGCGTATTTCATGCCGTATTCCGGGCGGCAAAAGCGATCGATCTGAGACTCAAAAAACGCCCGATTCGCCTTCAAATGCTTCGGATTTGGGTCATCCAAAGGATATAATAGCGCAGTCCGCAAAGCTTGAATCACCCCCGAAGTAACGCAGTACATCGATCGCTGGAACGTCACCCCAATTTGATTCAGGATATCATCTTCGCCGCGACACCGCTGTTTGTAGAAATCCATCAAATAAGGCGGCAGGAAGTGCAGCATATCTTGTGCTAGCAAAGTCGGCGGAATTCCGGCAGTACCTACCGGGAATTTATCTGCATACAAAACTCCGTAGTGGAAGTCTTTTTGATCGTCGGGAATTTCCCTCGCTTGCGCGTTGTACGATTTCGTTCCCCGGAACGGCGAAGTGCGGTAAAATATAGCTTCTACATAAGGTAGCGCTGCTTCATACAGCCAAGTGAAACCTTTAGATTTCGGGATTATTTCGTAGGTTTCGCCGTCGATGACAACGTGGTGATAAATCGGACGACCCGCGATCGCAAATATGCCATTTGTGATGAAATCCATCGCCTGCGGGACAGTGGTAACTTTGCCTTCGTCGTACAAGTCGGAAACTTCAAAAAACACCGGGGCCATGACTTCCCAAAACAAGCCGAGATTGCTGTAATAAGACATCTGGCGGCACTGTTCTAAAAACATTTCCGGGAATGCTTTGTGCAGCGCCAGCATGAACGGGTCTTTTTTGAAGTAAGCTTTAATGGCGCGATCGGCATTAGCTTTGTATTCGTCGCTGTCGAGATAAGGGTCAAACTGATTGACAGGAACGTACATCCCCCGGTGCCAAAGCATCGACCTCATGACCTCTTCGGCAAATTCCATGTTAATGCGATCGTGCCACAAATGGTGAAACAGTCGCGACTTTTTGCCAGTTTCCCCATTTTCCATGAACTCCAAAAGTTCTGGGTGGGCGCTTCCAGTCCCCCGCCAAATCCGTAAATCTGCACCATCACCTGAATAGTGATTTTGCAAATCTAAATACTCCTGTGGTAAGAAGTATTTAAAGAAGGGAAGCGGGTTTAAAAATACCCGTTCCGCGATGTAAAGTAAATCCCGCCAGTAGAAGTCCATCGGCACCGCGTAGGCTTTCCAAATAGCGATGATTTGCATCAGATTTTCCGGCGTATCTGGAATCATCGCGCCGCCAGCTTCCAGTCTGTGAATTATTTCTGCAAATTCGTGCTTGGAAGGAGGCAATTTAGTTGCTGGTTTAGTAGGAGTTTGTACCATTATTTGTTCCTTGGTTTGAATTAATTTCACTATTTAGAAATATTCGGAATTCGGTCTAGGACTTACGCACAGGCAGTCAGAAATTTGGTTTTTTTACGAATATTCTTCGTTAAAGTCACGAGGAAGGGTAAAAAACTAAGGTTTGAATGTTTTTATGCCTCCAGGAATGTCGGCGGCAATCTTCTTGTTCGCAATCCCAGGCTCTGCGGACAACAAATAGCGCAAAATTTTGCAGTTAATCGTCCTCCTTACCCTCCCAAGGCTCCGGGCCTTTGGGAGAGCGGATGTTAATTACTGAGCCGTTCGAGCGAGTAATAGAAAAAGCATCAAATTCACCGTCGTCCATCTCGCCAACAACTCTGATTGTTTCACCTTTGGATACATTAATATCGCGCCACGAGCGTGGCCCGGCATCGACTGTAATTCTACCGCTGCCGTCGTCGATAATCCACTCATTTTCATCAGCTTCTCCAAAACTGACTACTTTCCCAGAGATGGTAGTTGGTGTTCTTGACGGTCGCAAATCGTTGATTCGAGTTAGGGCTTGTGCAAAGGCAGAAGTGACTACTCCAGATGAAAGAATGGTTGTCACTGCGAGCAAACTAAAAAAATTTTTCTGTTTCATGAGTTCTTATTTCCTGGCAATCAGTGCTATTTTGTCAGTTAGCTAAAACTCTCGTGTCTATTTGTGAATCTGCCATCGTTGACGGCTCTATTCTACTTTAACACATTTATAATCGGGAGTATCTCAGTTTTGCAAAAAGCATTTTTTTTCTTATAGTGCGAGCTTAAGAGCTCGCGTATTTTACTCGCGAGCGGGGACGCTCGCACTATAAATGCAAAATTGAGATGCTCCCTTTATAATCTACCGGAACAAGGAAGAAGAAGAAAGCAGAAAGAAGAAGAAAGCAGAATCATCAAAGACTCGTACTTTTTCCATCCCCCACTTTCTTACGCTCTATTTTTCCGGCTGATAGCTAACAGCTACTTGAGAATATCTACCCGTTGACAGAGTTACTGCCATCGCATTTGTAGTAGATTCGCTCCACTTCAGCAGCCACACCGGTTGCACTCCCAAGAAGAAAATGAGAGCGGCTAAGACTAGGGCTGGCATATTTTCGGCAAACTTAACTGGAGGGTAGTAAGCCGTGGCGTTGTCCAATTTTCCAAAACAGGTGCGGTTGAGCAGAATTACAAAGTAAACTGCTGTTAACCCGGAGGCTAAAATGCACAGTAAAGTCGGAATTGGAAATGCTGAAAAACTGCCTTGGAATACTAAAAATTCGGCGATAAAACCGACTAAACCGGGAATGCCGGCGCTTGCCATGCCTCCCAAAACTAACAGCGAACTTGCTGTGGGCAAACCTCGCAGCGGATTCATCAAGCCGTTGAGCACGTCCAAATCCCGCGTGCCGGCTTTGGTTTCGATGATGCCTACGAGATAAAACAGCAAAGCTAAAATCAAGCCGTGGCTTACCATTTGCCCGACTGCACCGATTAAGGCGAGTTTTGTTCCGGCTGCACAGGCGACGAGGATGTAGCCCATATGCCCGATCGAACTATAGGCTACCATGCGCTTGATATCTTTTTGGGCGATCGCGCTCAAAGCACCGTACATCACGGTAACTGTACCGATGATTGCTAAA
>JBBSNU010000277.1:0-6811 GCA_038260455.1 Chroococcales cyanobacterium
ACAGGTTCAAAGCACGTACAGCAGTACAAACAAAACAATCCAAATCACATCGACAAAGTGCCAGTAAATCTCGGTCGCTTCGATGCCGAAGTGGTGTTCGCTAGAATAATGACCTTCCACGCGCGATCGCCAAACTACCCCAGCCATCAGCAGCACTCCAAATGTAACGTGCAAGCCGTGAAAAGCAGTCAAAACGTAAAAGCAACTGGCGTACAAATTAGTTGTCAGGCCAAACTCTAAATGAGTGTATTCGTAAACCTGACCGCACAAAAACACTACGCCCATGAGGATAGTTGCAAGCAACCAATTCCTCATACCCGCCACATCGTTCTTTTTGATTGCAGTATCGGCATTGTGAATCACAAAACTGCTAGCAATCAAAATTATTGTATTAATTCCAGGCAGCAATAATTCGCGATCGGGCGTACCTTCAGGCGGCCACATCGGGGCCATCGCCCGATAAATCAAATACGCGGCAAACATACCCATAAATATCATGCCTTCAGAACCCAAGAAGACAATTATTCCTAACATTCGGTGGTCGGGATGCTCTTCGTGCCCTTCTATTTCTGCGCTTTGGTGGTAATTAAGAGCGGTTTTTTCTGGATCGATCGTTGGAATTTGTTGCATGATAAATTGCTAGTTGGTAATTGGATTTTGAAGGAAGAGGGAAGAAGGAAGAAGGAAGAGGGAAGAAGGAAGAAGGAAGAGGGAAGAAGGAAGAAGGAAGAGGGCATTAGTGTCAACTTAAGACTAAAAGCGATGATAAATCTCGCTTTTATCCGAGGCCAGATCCCCCTAAATCCCCCTTAAGAAGGGGGACTTTGAGTGTGTCCGGTTCCTGCCTTAAGAAGGGGGACTTTGATCGCTTCCGGTTCCCCCCTTCTTAAGGGGGAGTAGGGGGCAAGCTAAGGGGGGATCGAGAGCTTAATCGTCAGACAACAGATCGATACTACGTTTGACCTGTTTGTTGACATTAATGACTGATGACTAATGACTGATGACTAATTGTCATCTTGACTTTCATCTGCAGGAGAATCAGCTTTTATGTCTGATTCAGGCTCGACCAAAGTTGCGGTACCGCCGAAGAAAGTGGAAGCTTGAGCTTCTGCGATCGGAATACCACGTTTCTGGCCGCTGGCGCTGGCGCTGGCGATCGCATTTTCCCTCAACTTCAGCCTGAGACGTTCCCCAGTATGCTGAATTTTTTCCATGCCGTAATCGTAAGGCCCGGTTGCTAATACCGGTATTCCTTCAAAATTTTCGATCGGTGGTGGCGAAGTCGTCATCCATTCCAAACTCAAAGCTTCCCAAGGATTGTCGCCTGCTTTCGGGCCGTATCTCCAGCTCCAAATCACGTTAACGATAAACGGGATTGTCGAGACTGCCAGCATATAAGCGCCGATCGTACAAATGACATTAATCGTGGTAAATTTCGGGTCGTACATTGCCACCCGTCGGGGCATTCCTTGCATCCCCAAAGCGTGCATCGGCAAGAAAGTTACAGTGAAGCCCACATAAGTTAAAACAAAGTGAACTCTACCCCAAAATTCGTTAAGCATCCGCCCCGTCATTTTGGGGAACCAGTGGTAAAAAGCAGCGTAAATTCCAAACACTGAGCCGCCAAACAGCACGTAGTGTAAGTGAGCGACGATAAAATAAGTATCGTGAACGTGAATGTCAAAAGGTACGGAAGCTACCATGATCCCCGTGATGCCACCGAGGACGAATGTTGAGATAAAACCCATCCCAAATAGCATGGCGCTAACTAGGCGGAGTTTTCCTCCCCAAATAGTTGCCAACCAGCTAAATATTTTAATCCCAGTGGGCACGGCGATGATCATAGTTGTGATCATGAAAAACATCCGCAGCCAGCCAGGAGTGCCGCTGGTGAACATATGGTGCGCCCACACGATTAAGCCCAAAAAGCTGATCGCGAGACTGGAATAGGCGATCGCCAAATAACCAAAAATTGGCTTGCGCGAATGCACTGGCAAAACTTCTGAAATCACCCCAAAAAAGGGCATGATCATAATGTAAACTGCCGGGTGCGAATAAAACCAGAATAAATGCTGGTAGACGATGGGATCGCCGTTACCTGTGGGATTGAAAAATGCCGTTCCAGCTAACAAGTCAAACGACAGCAAAATCAAAGCTGCGGCTAACACTGGAGTAGCAATCAAAGTCAGCGCTGCCGTCGCAATCATTGCCCAGCAAAACAAAGGCATTTCATTGAGGCTCATGCTCGGAACCCGCATCGTGAAGATGGTAACGGCAAAATTCACCGCCCCCAAAATCGAAGAAGTTCCGAGGATCAAAACGCTGAGAATCCAGATTTCTTCTCCGGCTTGAGCAGTAACTAAACTCAAAGGCGGATAGGAAGTCCAACCCGCCTGCGGAGCTCCCACTAAAAAACTGCTCAACAGCAATATGCCGCCTACGGGAATCAACCAAAAGGCAACGGCATTCAGCCGGGGAAATGCCATGTCTTTTGCCCCAATCATTAAGGGGATCAAAAAATTAGCAAATCCGGCTCCCGCTGGTACGATCCACAGGAATATCATCACCGTCGCGTGAACAGTAAATAAACTGTTGTAGAGTTCGGGGGTGACAAAATCGGATTCGGGTGTGGCGAGTTCGGTTCGCACTATTGTCGCCATCACGCCGCCGATTAGATAGAAACAAAAAGTTGTAACTAGGTATTGAATACCGATTACTTTGTGATCGGTACTAAAACCGAAGTAGTCTCGCCAATGTCTGTCGGCGGGCGCTGTGCCGCGAGCCTCAAGGTTGGCAGTTTCTTGGAACTGTGCTTGTGTCATAAGAACAATATAAAGGCTTCCTAGTTCGCCGTGACAACTTCAATCTTAGTTTGTAGTAACTTTTTCAGTTTTTTCTACCATCGGGAGCAGGACTAAAGTCCTTACTACGAACCTTTTTGCAGTAATTTTTTCAGTTTTTTCTACCCTCGGGAGCAGGACTAAAGTCCTTACTACGAACCTTTTTGTAGTAATTTTTTCAGTTTTTTCTACCCTCGGGAGCAGGACTAAAGTCCTTACTACGAACCTTTTTGCAGTAAGGATTTTAGTCATTGCAATCTTGGAGAGCCGGACTAAAGTCTTTACTACGAAACTTTTAGATGAAGGTACGGACTATTTTTAGTGATGGTTTGGGTGAAGTTTTTCTAGGGTTTCTGGATTAATTTTTATTTCCCTAACGTAGGGAGCTAAAAATTCTCCGTCTGACATTTCCCCAGGATTAATTGCTATTGCTTCCTCTAAGTTTTGAGTGCTAGCAATTTGCTGTTCCTTCACCCAACTATCGAAGTCTTCGGGGGTGTGAACGAATGCTAAAGCTTTCATCGCTCCGTGATAAGCGCCGCACAATTCTGCACAAACAACCCGGTATTCGCCGACTTTACTTGCTGTGAATCTCAGTTCGCTCGGCCGCCCGGGAATTGCATCTTGTTTGAGGCGAAATTCCGGCATCCAAAATGCGTGCAGCACGTCTTGAGCTGCAATATTTAGCTGCACGTCGCGGTTGGCTGGCATATGCAGTTCGCCGGAACTAACGCCGCTTTCTGGATAGCTAAAAATCCAGGCGTACTGCAAACCCATGACGTTTACAATTAAATCTGGTGCTTTGTTTTCATTTTTTGGGGATGCGCCAACGCCAAGAGCAACGAGCTTTTGAGACGGAATTTTAGGGGCGTTTTGGGGTGTATCTGACAGTGTGGCCGCGATCGCACTTCCGCGCATTTGAGATTGCGATTGCATGGTGCCGTGGTCATGATTTCCCATCGGATCGAGGCCTCCCATTGAGTTGTAAATCTCAAAACTGTAGACTCCGATTCCTAAAATTATCACCGCTGGCACGGCTGTCCATAGAATTTCTAAAGGAAAGTTGTCATGCCAAGGCGGGCCGTCTGTATTGTCTCCTTTACGGCGGCGGTATTTAATTGCAGCAAAGATCAGCACTCCCTGAACCATGATAAATAGTCCGGTGGAAATGGTCATCATTGTGTTGAAGAGTCCGTCTATCTGGGATGCCTCCTCAGAAGCGGCGATCGGCATTAAACCATGATTCTGCCCGTACCAGAGACTGATCAGGGTCACTCCGATGCCTGCGAGCATGGTGATGATGGAACTTGGAATGTTCACGCTTATACCTTAGTAGTAGCGACACTTCTTCGCTTGAACAATTAGGGAAGCAACTCTGGGTTGTCAATTTTCAATTGTAAATTGACATTTTGAGTGCAATCCCTATCTTAATGCTTACTTAAGGCTTATACCATTTTTGATTGCTGCTGATTTGATATTTTTGATGGGAATGACTTATGCTCTAAGGGTTTGGAGCTAAGGGGAGCGGTTACATTTTTTTGTGAAACTGATATTGAGTGTTTTTGGGCGATCGCTCTTTCGGATTAATACGGTTTATGTTCCTTGACAAAACTTAGAAAATATGGTAAAAAATTTGTATTTTTTGTTACTAAACTTGAGATTGTTTCTCAAACACCATTAAATGCTGCTGCGGTAACATATCTTTTGTCTCTTTCCATACTAAACCGACGGCGGCCATTTCTTTTTTTACCTGTTTTTGGGTCATTTTGTGCAAGCCTTTAATGGGAATCAGCGGATTTTCGCCCCGATACTCGATCGATACGGCGCGTCCTCCAGGCTTTAGTGCTTTGACAATTCCTTGCATCATTTCTCTGGGATATGCAAATTCGTGATAAGCATCCACCATCACAACTAAATCTACGCTATTTTCCGGCAAGTTCGGATTGTCGAGACTGCCCAAAATTGGCTCAACATTAGTGATATTTTTTTCTTGTTTGTTCAACTCAATAAACTTGAGCATCTCCGGCTGCACGTCAACGGCGAAAACCTTTCCTTCGGGAACTAGGGCCGCGATGCGAAAGCTAAAATACCCGGTTCCTGCTCCAATGTCTGCTACAATGTCAGTGGGTTTTAAATCGAGATTGTTGACTAATCGAGCGGATTTTTCTTCCATGCCGCGAGATGGTCTTTCCAGCCAACCAGCGCCTTCGTATCCCATGACTCGGGCAATTTCTCGACCCATGTAAAATTTGCCGGTACCGTCGGGATTGTGGACTGTTCGCTGCTGATAAATAGTGTCACTTTTGGCGCTGTTAGTTGCTGTGGCTGCCGTGCAAGCGTTGAGGGGTAACAGGCAAAGAATTGTCAGGATTATTACTGTTAATTGTTTGATGAATGGTGCGGTTTTTTTCACGATATTTTTGATTTTGTGTTTGAATGTTTGCTTGTTATCTAGATCGGTAGCAGTAAACATCGCGTGGGGCGGGCGGGTTTTGCAGGAATC
This sequence comes from Chroococcales cyanobacterium, assembly GCA_038260455.1. Classification (GTDB taxonomy): domain Bacteria; phylum Cyanobacteriota; class Cyanobacteriia; order Cyanobacteriales; family Microcoleaceae; genus Microcoleus. The sequence goes on from JBBSNU010000277.1 coordinate 5,344, forward strand.
TACTCGCTGCTACTGTGGAATCGCGCTAAACCCGCCCCTACAAGATATTCCTTCGCTCTGGGCATAATTAAGTGACAATATTTAATTGACTGCGGATTCTAACAGTTTGATTGTACCAGCATTTGCGTCGATTTCGACTTCTTTGCCGATCGGCAAAGTGAACTTATCCCGAATGTGTCCCGTCATCGAACCGTACCACGCGGGAATATTCAAGGGGCGAATCAGATCCGTCAACACTTGATCTAAGGTTAAGGACTCTTGCGGTTTTTCAGCTTCGCACTTGGTACACTGTCCGAAAATAAAACCGGATATTTTATCGAGAATGCCCGCTAATTTAAGCTGCGTCAACATTCGATCGATTCGATAAACTTCTTCGCTAACTTCCTCGACAAACAAAATACTATTTTCCCATTCCGGCAAATAAGCCGAGCCTACCATTGCTGCGATTACTGATAAATTGCCGCCGATTAGTTTTCCCCTAGCTGTGCCGCGCCGGATAATTTGAACTTGCACGTTTTGGGAGTTTTGCATAGTCACAGCACCTCCGTCAAACAAAATCTTTTTAACGTAATTTATTGTAAAGGGACTCCAACTTGAGACACCTAAAGGGCCGTGAAAAGTAACTATATTAGTTTTAGCATAAATCGCCAATAAAAGTGCTGTAATATCGCTGAATCCCATAATTATTTTGGGATTGTTGCGGATAATGTTGTAATCTAATAGTGGCAAAATTCGGTTGCAGCCCCAGCCGCCCATCCCGGTAAAAATAGCTTGCACTGAGTTATCGGCAAAGGCGCTGTTGACATCGGCGGCGCGATCGGCATCCTTGCCTGCTAAATAGCCGTAGCGATCGTAAAAATGCTTTCCCAATTTAACTTTTAAACCCAGGTTATCCAATACTTTAAAAAAATCCTGGATTTCTTTTTCGTAGTTGAAAGCGGCAGGATTGATTAAGGCTACTGTATCGCCGACTTGCAGGCGGGGCGGCTTAATAATAGTTTGGGGGAAAATGTTGTTTTGGGCCACAGGCAAAAGTATCGTGCCAATAGCAGTCAACCCAAAAGTTTTGAGTAGATAGCGGCGGGGGATCATCATAAATGTTATACCTTTTAAAATTAAGTGAGAAGTTGAGATTTTAGATTTTAGATTTTAGATTTTAGGAATTGTTAATTAGTTGGTGAATACTTTACTAGCTTGAAAACGGCTATAGCAATCCTAAATCATTATCCTTACCGCGAACATAAATCTGATTTCCCCAAAATCCATCTGTAGGGACACGGCACTGCCGTGTCCCTACTGAAAATCATTTAGGATTGCTATATAGATCAATACGGTTCACTTAACATATTTATGCCCCGGAGATCCCCCTAAATCCCCCGAAAGCAAGGGGGACTTTGAGGGCATTCTTGTCCCCCCCTTTTTAAGGGGTGTGCCAGGGAGATCTGTCTTAAGTGAACCGTATTGGGCT
>JBBSNU010000278.1:0-6808 GCA_038260455.1 Chroococcales cyanobacterium
AGCTTGCCTACGCCGTAATTCATGGAGTAGAAGTTAGAGGACAAAGGGGAAACTACACTACGCAACGTCTTAAGTTTAACTCCAATTAGGTAACTTAATGTTTTGTTACATAGATAGGTTTTTTCCCGCCTACTTACTTAACTGCTACAATTCTCTCATAAACCTGATGATTCTCCGAATCGAAGCAGCAAAAAGTTATTTGTTGAGGAGCGCCATTTTTTTGCATTTCTTCGTAGCAGATTTTGACTGCAATCTCACCTGCTAAATCCTTGGGATATTTGTAAATGCCGGTGCTAATGCAAGGAAATGCGATACTATCGAACTTTTGCTCGATCGCGATTTCCATGCACTTGCGGTAACATTGGGCTAAGAGTTCCGGTTCTCCGTGATTGCCTCCCTGCCATACGGGGCCTACGGTGTGGATGATGAAGCGTGCGGGTAAGCGATATCCTTTTGTGAGTTTAGCATCCCCGGTTTTGCATCCTCGGAGCGATCGACATTCGTCAAGAAGTTCCGGGCCTGCTGCTTTGTGGATTGCTCCGTCTACTCCGCCGCCTCCAAGCAAACTGGTATTTGCAGCATTGACGATCGCATCTACTTTTAGTTGTGTGATGTTGCCTAAAATAACTTGCATAAAATTAATTTAGCTTTAAAAGTCTATACCTATAATGATACAGATAAAGTGCGTGCGATCGCCACGAAATGAACAATTTGGAATCGCCTTAAATCCCAGATTCAGTAAAAGCTAGACTCAAATCATCAATTAATCCCAATTGTTGCGCCCACTCTGTTAAGTAACCCCGATCCAAATGCTCAGCTTGAACTTTCAGGATTCCCAAAATATCATTCCATTGTTTTTGAGACTGAGACTGTTGCCGCCAGAGCAGTTTTGCCAATACAATATCTTCAGGAGAAGCTATCCAAAACTGTTCTACACCAGCTTCGTCTAGGGCTTCTAATCGTCGTCTTGCCATTTTTGAGCGCTCGAATTCAGTCTGAGAATTTAGCACAATATCGGCGTTCAATACTGAAGTCATGTGAGTGACGCTCAACACCATCCCTCTGCCCTGTTGAATATCTTCTACCGAACCCGGAGGGCAGTAAAAACCAGCCGTTTCTAGTGCTGCAACTAATTGATTAATATTGTCCCGGATCGAGTCAATTACCAAATCTAAATCGCGTGTTGTTCTGGGGTCGCCATAGACGGAAGCGGCAACTCCTTCTGTAATATAATAAGGGATAGATAATGTTTCAAAAATTGGGTGCAACAGTCTAGCAATTTCGCTGGGGTCTTGCGTCCACATAGAGGGGTCATTGGTGGGAGTTAAATTTGGTAGCCATTTGCTGCGTAAGATCGATCGGGCAAATCGCTCTTGGTAGGTTGATGGACAAGCTTTTTTCATCCCGCGCAAGCTGACAGTTTTTGCCCAACGATTTAATTTTGCCCCCATTTGCCACCGTTGGGAATTGGTGAGTTGCCGCAGTCGGTAGAAATCAATTGCATCGGCTTCAGGGGTTTTATCATCTGACTGGGCGCGATATCCAGGTTTGATGGATATTTTTGGTATGGATTGAATCATTTTGCTTGTTGATTTCCCCTAATTATATGGTTTGCGGTATCATCGGTATTATTCAATAGTTGGGGCGATCGCCTAATTAAACAAAAACAATCCCGGATCGACATGAAAAAACTTCCCCAAAGCCTCAGCTTGTTGCTTAGTGATTTCTAGCCGATCGCAAATCACGTCAACTACAGCCTCACTCGACCCCATAATTTCGACTAAATCCGCTGCTTCCAGACTTCGGGCATCCATCAAATGCAGCAGTTTTGACTGTGGCGTTGAGGCATTAATTTGATAGTGCTTATCTTCAAAATTCTCAATCAGTTTTACCAATAGTTCTAGCAGCGCATCTTCTTCAGGATTCAGATTTGTACGAGAGATTAATTCTTCAACAATGTCCAAGAATATCTCGTTTTCCTCCTCTGTTTTGATAATCCGAGGCTGATATTTAGAAAGCAAATTGCTATAAGTATCTGTATCAAAAGTAATAGTAGTTTTTCCAGTTTTCCTTGTCATATTCGGCGTGAGTGAAAATCTAAACCCATTGTTCGCCCGTCCGCAAACAGCGTATTATTATGCTGCCGCCCTAGTCTCCGCTAATCTCTACCAACTTCTCCCCTGTCCGTAGGAGTTCCAGTGCGTTTGGTAAAGTCGAAATCAGGATTTCACGTAGCCGAACATTTGACGTATTTCCGCACGTTAACCAAATAATCTGTGGTGGTGATTCGAGACGATCGACTAAATCCACAAAATCGCTATCCTTATTCATAAATATCACTGCTTGAGATTTGGCAGCCTCAAAGATTTCGGTATCTTCAGCATCTCTCAAACTCAGATCGCGTAAAGCTACTGCTGTAATTCCAAATGTGCTGGTAATTCAAGTTGCGATCGCAGGCGATAAATGTGCATCAATCCAGATAGTAGTCATGCAACCAACACAGGATGATTCAGTTTACGTGCAGCGTAGACAAGTGCAGCCCTCAAATCGTCCATTTCCAAGTCTGGTAGTTCTTCGACAATTTGTTCAGCACTCAGCCCTGCTGCAAATAAATCCAAGACATCAGACACTCGAATTCTCATGCCGCGAATACATGGGCGGCCGCCGCACTGTTTGGGATTTAATGTGATTCGTTCAAGTAATTGTGACATGGGTAATTTGTAATTAATAGTTGACAATCGATAAATTATTTTTTCATATAAATTCTATCTCATTCAATCGGTTGTGGATCAGTTGTCATCGATTCCGTCCCACAGTTGGGATAAAGGGAGAGTTTGTCCGGTAATAGCTTCATGGAAGCCTTGCTGAAGCCCTTCGAGGACAGTCTCAATTGGGTCATCATCTGGATCGATGTCAGTGTCTTCTGGTAATAAGACAATAATCCGAACGTGGCTGTAGTTGGCAAGCGCAAGGGGTCGATCGAGAAAAAGTCGCCCTCGATTGTCAATTTTTCCGGTGGTTTCAATTGCTTTCATAGTCTCTCTGCGTCATAATTGATTTGCAACTGGAATTTTTAACTTGACAAGAGATTTTTGTAGCACGCTGGGTTTAACGCTCAACCAGACTTGTTGGCGATCGTCTTCAGTGTAGCCAATGACAACTGCACCAACAGGCGAACCAACATCAGGATACATTTCTGGTGTCATCAAGCCGGTATCGAGAAAGTCTGAAATTTGAATAAGCCCTTTTACCTCTGCATCGCCAAGATTGACAAACACTCCAAAAGGTTTATGAAATTCAACGTGGCCGTAGATTAGTTTTCCAAGTTGATACTTGGATTTGATCTGGTTCCAAAATTCTTGATTCATGGTGAACTACTGCTGTTTTAGGATTCTAGGAAACTGATTTAAGATGGGGAAAAGATTCTGGGGGACTGCTAGTTCAATACTGGGGCCGCCCTGATAGAATTTTTCAAGCGGTCTAAATGTTGTATCGTAGGTTTGCTTATCTATTATCACCTCCAATATTCCTTGCTGGTAATGATTGTTATATTCTTCAGCCAGACTTCTAGAATCAGGAGCCGCAAAGTAGCACTTGCCATTCTCGTAGGGTGGATTGTTTGGAAAGTCCGCTGGCTGGAAACCATCTCGTAATATTTTTTGCGCTAACCCTGGCTGGGGAGCCTTGTAAATTGTGACTGTCTGAATAGAATTACCTGGTGTCATTTCAGATGCGAGCGATCGACCTTATAAAAGTTGATGTTTGTTGACAATTAACTGAATCACCTCTTGACTGAAGAATTTTTTATATGCGATCGCACTGATAGCGACGTAAAGTTTGCGATCGGGTGCAGTTTCCTCTAACAGGTAAAGATAGATGTCATATTGACCGAGAGCTTCTTTTAAATCTTGTATTTTTGAGGCACCGATAAAACTTTTGACTTCAATGACAAGTTTCTGTCCTCGTCGTTCAGCAGCAATCGGTCTTTCCGCAGCGAGATCGGCGTACAGCGTTGTTCTGCGATACTGGATCACATAGGGATCGTCGGTAATCGTCCAGCCGTCTTTGATCAGTGCATTTTTGACGGCGTTGTGGATCGTGTCTAGCTTGGGCATAGGTTGATTATAGACGAAAAGCAGTATGCTGTAGATCTGTCTGCGCGAGTTGGCGCTCGCAACTTCCAGGTAGCGTCGCAACTGCTACAGTGTTTCCCAACAGATCGAAGAACTCAACGCCATAACCTGTTTCTAGTAATCGGTAGGGTGCGTCAGGCAAAAACCTGAAAATACGCCCGAAAATCTTGATGTCTGACGCACCCTACATAGACTTTAACTCACTTTACTCAATTTCATTTTCAAGCTGGTCAAGGATTTTCTCACAATGTTTTATGATAGTGTTTTTATCAGCCCTAGCTAAGTTTATTTGAAAACCTAAATTTTTTTGTATTTGAGAAACTTTCTTTTCAATCTGCTCACCCTCATTAGCTGAAACATCTCTAGCTCGTCCATAACCATTATTTGATAATCCCCATATCAGAGACACTCCTTTAACTAAAAGAGTTTTCATTTGCTCTACTTCAATGTTGATATTCACAGTATCTTGAGCCTCATAAAAAATAGCAAAGCTACCTATAACTGCCCCCACAGATGCTCCTATCTGCGCCCCCGCAATTGCTCCACCTACAATACCTACACCGCCAGTCAATACACCCACAACTCCTCCCCCAACAATAGCCATGAAAAAAGAACCGAAGCCGGCCGTAACTGCTGCCGATCCAGAACCAATGCTGAGGCGATTCATCAAATTATGATCTGTCTTGAAGTCTAAACATAACTGCTCTTTTGAAGTAGTGGGATGTTCTGCTGCTACCTTGTAGAGATAAGTGATATTATGAAGGAATGTAGCAAACGATCTGTCGATCTTGTCTGCGATTTGTTCCTTGGCTATTTCCCGTTTATACTCATTATTGCAATCTGCCTTTGGAATAGTCAAAATTGGTTTTCCTTGATACGGTTCAATAATAAAAACAGACAACATATTGCAAGCTTCTTTCCTGATTTCTAACTCTCTCTCCTTAAATCGTTTTAAACCCTCAGTAAAACGCAATTTTTGATCGGAATCAAGTATATTGAGAATACCATCATAAATTTGCTTTACTTTGACAGGACTATCCCAATGAGCATCAAAAAGAATCACATCATTAATTGAGTGTTCTTGAAACAGATTTTTCCATTGAGTGACTCTGTTGTTAACAGATATTTTATCGCTTGCTGCTAGTTCCTTTTTGTATTGATTAATAACCGCTACAACTTTTGAACATTTTTTTAGAATAAGTGAAATCTCCTCCTTGTAATTATCATCAGGTACAATCGTTAGACTAGCTACATATAAAACTATATCAGTGGATTCTATAGAAGCTATTGCGTCTAAATCGTAGACCATTTTTTCTTGCCAACTCTGTGACATCTTGAAGTCGGGATTTTCATTCAATGAGTCAAGGTACATCATTAAATTAGAGGCATACTGAAATCCTGGAGTATCTATAAATGTTGCTTGGAGACCCTCAAAAAAGTAAGATTGACCTTTTTTTGTAACATTAGCTGAATCTCCAACTTCTCCAATAGAAGTTTTCATCAAAGTTCTAATCAGAGTGGTTTTTCCGGTGTTTGTATGACCGACAACAGCAATACTGATATTTTGTGAGAGGGGTAATTTTGATGACATGGTAATTTGTAGTTGATAGTGATTGGTGACAACTTAAGACTGAAACCCATAATAAATGTCGCTTTTAGGCAAAGTCTAGATCCCCCTAAATCCCCCGAAAGCAAGGGGGACTTTGAAAGAACGCTCTTGTCCCCCCCCTTATTAAGGGGGGCGCCAGGGAGATCTAGACTTCGCTACAAAAAAGAGAAACTCTTGCTACATGAGTAGAATTCTACCGCAGAACCCTAGCTGCCGCCAATCCGGGCCACATCGCGAGCATTTTCTTCAAACGCAGCCGTCAGCGCATCATCACCGCTTAAACCCGATGCGATCGCCCTTTCAATGGCCTGCAACACCCGCTTGTAATCCCGCGGCATCACCTTCACAAACACCGGCACCATCTCATCCCACGCAGCTAAAACCTTTGATGCTTTTGCACTTCCAGTCAAATCAACATGAGTTTGAAGCATCAGCCGCAAATCATTAATCTCCTCAACATCCTCCAGTTTTTCCAAATCCACCATCGACATATTGCAGCGAGTAGCAAAATCCCCCGCCTCATCCAAAATGTAAGCAACACCGCCACTCATACCCGCTGCAAAATTGCGCCCGGTTTCACCCAAAACCACAACTTTGCCGCCAGTCATGTACTCGCAACCGTGATCGCCCACACCCTCAACTACGGCGTTTACCCCAGAATTGCGGACAGCGAAACGTTCCCCCGCCATCCCCCGGATGAAAACATCACCAGCGGTGGCTCCGTAAAGCACCACGTTGCCGACAATCACATTTTCTTCTGCGACAAAGGTAGAAGCCGGCGACGGATACAAGATGATTTTGCCGCCGCTGAGGCCCTTGCCGAGATAGTCGTTGGCCTCGCCTTCGAGTTCCAGAGTGACTCCCTTGGGCACGAATGCGCCAAAGCTTTGTCCGGCGCTACCTTGGAAGTGCAGGTGCACCGTGTCATCGGGTAAACCTTCCCAGTGGCGTTTGGTGATTTCGTTGCCGAGAATTGTGCCGACAACGCGGTTGATGTTGGTAATTGGGAGTTTTGCGTGCACTTTTTCGCCATTTGCGATCGCACCTTTGCACAAATCCAACAACA
>JBBSNU010000279.1:0-6732 GCA_038260455.1 Chroococcales cyanobacterium
AAATTGTCGGGCGAGTTGAGTTACCGTCAACCGCTGCATTTGTCGGATGTTTGGCGGCAGCAGTTGTACCAGTTGGCTTTCGGCTTGCTGGTGGATATTTTAAATGCGCCTCCGGCGACTTATTTGATGCAGTTTGGGTTTGTAGGGGAGAGAATTTTGTTCGATCGACTTTGGCCTTTTCCGGCTGCACCTGCGATCGCTTCTGTCGGCGTTCAAGTGCCGGATTTATTTATCTGTCACTGGAATTGCTTGACAAATCAGCCGATTTATGATATGCAAATTACTTCTTGATGTTCGTAGTGAGGACTTTAGTCCTTTCTAGATGAATAAATCAGGACTAAAGTTGTGAGGTTTGTAGTGAGGACTTTAGTCCTTTCTTGATTAATGTGGACTCGCATTCGGAACGATCGAACCTAGCTATGGGCAATTAACCGGACATCATAGAATTGCTTTTTTTTATTCTAGTGCGAGCTGTGGCGCGGGACAAAAAGCGAGGGCGCGACCGCTCGCACTATATAAAATACAAAACACCAGATGCTCCCAGTTGTGAGGTTTGTAGTGAGGACTTTAGTCCTTTCTTGATGAATGAGGACTAAAGTCCTTACTACGAACCTAATTATGGGCAATTAACGGGACATAATATAATTTTTATCCAGCAACTAAAGCGGGAGTTGGTGTTGAGATAATTTGCTCGAAACTATCAAAAATTTCAAAAAGTTGGTCGAGTTGAGTAAGTTCAAATATTAGCCTGACAGTGGCTGAGACGTTGCAGATGACGAGGCGGCATCCCCGGTGGCGGGCGGCGTTGAGTCCCCCGACTAGGGCGCACAAGCCGGAACTGTCGATAAAATCTACGTGGCCCATGTCAATTACCCAGAGTTGGGGGCGATCGGGCAAAATCTCGGCTAGCTGTTGCTGGAGGAGGCTGCCGGCTTGGGAGTCGAGGCAGTTTTGAGGTTGGAGGATGATGTGTTGGTTGAAGTTGGGAAATTCCATAGCAGTTATCCTCGGATTGTCAAGTATGAATAAGTGAGTTCGGTTGCTGCCCAAGTTGAGATCATCAGGGAATTTCAGCTAAGGTTTTAGGATGCGCGATCGCCCTTGTGGGAATCGGTGGCGATCGCCCTGATGATAAATTTAGTAGGATGACGGGCTGGCGATCGGCCCAAGGCAACCGCAACTATTCTCCATTCATCTATAATGCCCTAAAGGCTAGTTTTTTGTTGGGCGGGCGATCGCGAGTTTAGTGTGTTCTTAATCACAGCGAAGGATTGCACTATTGGCTGAATCGAGCCAAGATATAAATGTATTGAGCTTTGCAAAAGTTTACGAAGGCAGTATCGAATGTCTTTTGAGTTTTTATCGTTAGAGACTATTCAGCAATTTGCCCACGATTACGGCTACTGGGCGGTATTTTTGGGGATTTTGCTAGAAAATCTGGGAGTCCCTCTCCCAGGCGAGACAATTACTATTGCTGGTGGCTTTTTGGCTGGCAGTGGGGAACTGAATTACTGGTTTGTGCTCGGAAGCGCGATCGCCGGTGCGACTCTCGGCGGAAATTTCGGATATGCGATCGGCAGATACGGCGGCTGGCCGTTGCTGCTGAAGCTAGGACAATTTTTCCGCTTTCGGGAAGAACAACTTTTTGACCTAAAAGAACAGTTTAGCAAAAATGCAGCTAAAGCGGTATTTTTAGGCCGTTTCATCGCACTGTTGCGGATTTTTGCCAGTCCCCTAGCGGGCATCGCAGAAATGCCTTTTTGGAAATTTTCGCTGTTCAATGTTCTGGGTGCAGCAAGCTGGGCATCTGTCATGGTAAGTTTGTCATACTTCCTAGGACAAGTTGTGTCTTTAGAGAAGTTGGTAGCTTGGGCGGCTCAATTTGCTGTATTTGCTTTGCTGTTAGCAGTTGGTTGGATTGTAATTCCTATTTGGTTAGAGTCGCGGACTTTGGACAAGACTAAGTAGAGACGCAACATTGTTGTGTCATCAACTCCGATACCGCCCAAGTTAGGACACAAAAACGTTTTTGTGTCCTTATTTTTTGTATTGCTAAGACTCTCATAAACCTGGTTTTTTACAACTCTGGGTACAGCGCCGAATTCTTGCAAAAAATCCGGTTTCTAACACCTAATGCGGTTATAATTGTGAGTAGAATCGCACGAGGATGTACTATGACGGCATCAACAGAAATTCGCGAAGAAGTAGTTGAGGAAAAAGTTGAAATTTATTACTCTCCTGAAGAATATTTAAAGCTGGAAGAAGCGGCAGAATTTAGAAGTGAATACCACGATGGTAAGATAATTCCTATGGCAGGCGGAACACCGAATCACAATCAGATAGCCCTGAATTTGAGCGGGGCGCTAAATTTTGCGACGAAAGGACAACCCTACCGGATTTTCATGAACGATTTGCGTTTGTGGATACCGTCGAAGCGGGTTTATACTTATCCTGATGTGATGGTGGTTGCGGGTAAGTTGGAGTTGGCAGAGGGTAGAAAAGATACGATTACTAATGCGGTGATGGTGGCTGAGGTTTTATCGAAATCTACGGCGGATTACGATCGGGGTGGAAAGTTTAAACTTTTTCGTTCTATTCCTAGTTTTCGAGAGTATGTTTTGATCGATCAGTACGAAATGCACGTCGAACAGTTTTGTAAGAGGGATGACAATAAGTGGGTTTTGTCTGAGTATGATGGTGCTGATGCGGTTCTGGCGTTGAGTTCGGTGTCTTTTGAGATGTCTTTGGGCGAAATGTACGATCGTGTGGATTTTGAGTCTGAGGAGTGAGGAATGGCGATCGGGCTTTTGCCATTCCTCAGTTAATTTCGGATATCCTATCAATTGAGAAGAGGGGAATTCAAGTTAAAGTGGCGATCGAAAACTAATGACTACACGTAAGGAAATCATAGCCAAAATCACTATCTGGATACTCTCATTGAGTTGCAGCCTAATTATTGTTAATCATCTGCATCAAACTGCTTCACTATTTGCATATCAATACGTCGTTCTCTTATCATTTCACGAATAATATGTGCTGCATCTTTAACTGTTATGCCATCTTTTTCTGACGAACTGAGCCTTATGTCTGTTATGACTGGAAACTCAATTTCTTTACTGTCTGTAGTGCTGATCTGCAAATTTTTCTTGTATATTAACTTTTCTGTACCACTATTCCCTGAATTTGCCAACGACAATTCCTGAGTCTTTACAGAAACAATTGTGTCATATAGATACTCGCCTGTTTCAACTAAAGTTTCCACATCATTGATCAAATTCCAATGACACTTATAGTATGCCAGGAAGTTTCGACATAGGAAAATTACCAAAAATACATGAATACTGTATCTAGTCTTGTTATCTAGTCCTTTTTCAACAAAATAATCTTCAATCAAAAAGTCTTCAGTATCTTTTGAAGAAGGGCTATCTTTTATAAATCCACTACTAAGTTTTATAGGAGACTCTTGATTCAAGACTACATTAAGAGCTTGAGGTAGATTTTTTCCTACAATCAAACCTAATTCATTCGGAGCTTTTTTGAATATTTTTGTTTGGCCTTCTAAGAGCCAATTATCGATTAGTTCTTCGGTTTCTGTTGTTATTTTGATTTTTACTGGTGTTTTTTGTTGACCTATAAATAAAAACAATATACCCAGAGAAAAAGTCAATATAGGACTTATCAAGAGTGATACTAATAATCCTCCTACTACAATGTATACAAAAATTCCTTCTTTTGGCGATCTCTTATTTTTCCAGTGGTCTAAGAAATCTGCAATCACTTGTTCTGCGAATGATTCGGTTGCGGTTCTTCGCTTTTTTAAGCATTCAAAATACTCTCGGATTAACTGACGTTTTTCTGGCGACTTTTTTACCGGCATTTTTATTCCTCCATTAATCGGATTATTTCAGCCATATTTGAGTCTTTTATGATAGAGCTTAGTTGAACACTGCCAATGCTTAATTTGCCTTGTGTCCTTAACTGTCTTGCCCTATCATAGTAATCTTCTCTATTTTTGATAACTTGGTATTCTGCTGAAAGTCTTGGAAGACCTTTACTAAAGTAACAGCAATAGCTAACAACTAATTTGAGAGTATTGATCTCAATTATTGCAAATTCTTCGACAGAATTAGATTTCAAAACTTCCCATTTTCGCTCGGCTATACGAGGTGGCAAATTTTCTAAATAGATATAATCATCGGCGATTTTTTTGACAAAACTATCAAAAGTATGTTTCGGCTTTTCCGGTAAACTAGCTGGCGAATGCAGTCAAATGTTGATGTTTTGGTCGCGCATAGATAGGGAAGATCCCTCTCCTTGAAGGTTCACCACTTTATCTATATTCTGTATTATGTTAGTCCTATTTTGAAGAGTGGGGGCGTGTGAATTGAGGACGGTTGCGTAAGTTTGAATTGTTTGATAAATTTTTGGATCTGTTTTTAATACTGTATCTAATTCAATTACTGCTTTAGCAACTGCGCTGTCTTCCATAGCAGCGCCTAAGTCAAAAATAGCCTTACGAGAATCTAACGGCTGCTGTTGGGATAGTTCTATAGCGTTTGCTGTATTAGGTAACTTTATCTTAAGCAGTGATAGCAATTCACCAGCTTTCTTAACGACTTGCTCGCCCAGCTTTTCACTAGCTTTTTCAGTTACTTTTGTTAATACAAGAGTTGCGATTGCCCCGGCTGTCAAGCTTACAGGTTCCATCTAAAATTCCTCAAGTTGGCTGAATAAAAGTTTATTTTTTCGCTGACAGAGACAGCAGTCACCATAAAAAGTTACTAAATGACTCTCTGCGTTAACATTTCTAAAGGCTGCAAGTTTTAACTGCTTTTGTAAAACTATACCAAATCCACATCAGCCTTGAAAGGTCAAATAGTAGTACAAAAGTAATGTAAAAGTAACATTAAAGTAATAACAGAGTCGATCGCTCGCCCTTCTGACGCGAATCTTTACCTGTTGCGGTATAATCTGGTCTTGGAGAGGTTTTAGCTGTGAAAGGACTTTGACCCATGACCGTTGACGAAGCACTAGACATTGTAGAAGTCGCTCTAGACTACCAAGCCCTAAACAAAGTTCAAGAGCTAGTCTTTCGGAAATCCTGGGAAGGCAGTTCTTATATAGAAATTGCTAAAAGCAACGGGTATGAACCTGATTATATCAAAGATGCTGGGGCAAAACTATGGAAGCTACTCTCAAAAGGACTTGAAGAAAAGGTTAAAAAAGATAATCTCAAGTCGGTTATGAAGCGATACTTACGGCGAAATCAAGTGAAAGTACAGCGAAATCTGACGATCGAAGTTAACCTCAGTGGCGCTAATCTCAGTGGAGCAAATCTCAGCGGCGCTAGATTATTCGCAAACTTAAACGAAGCTGATTATGTTCAAACAGATTTAGATAAAACTATAAATGCTGACACTGAAACTGAATTATCTGACTCGGAAAACGAAATTGACTGGAATGGTTTCTGCTTTCACTCCGACGCACAAGTGAAAATTGCCGAAACACTCGATCGCACTTCCGCCCTTTTCATCCCCAATTCTCAACTGCGACTGACAACACCCGCCGGCAGACAAAACCAAAAAGCTCAGTTTCTCGTCTTCCACCAAGGCAAATTAGGGATTCTTGAGGTTGATGGGCCCGAAGATGCAGCAGCAGATGAAGCGGTAGATATTTTGGCGATAAATTCTGGAATCTGTCTTGTCAAACATTACGACGCTACCCGATGCAGCGAACAACCGGATCTGGTTGTGCAAGAGTTTTTAGCAATTTTGAGTCAGGAATAGCTATCATATCAAATCTCTTTTCTTCAGTCCGCGGAGGCGGACATTGTTTGTGTAGTCGCGGTTTCAACCGCCGACTCTGATCTTAATTCTTCAGTCCGCGGAGGCGGACATTGTTTGTGTAGTCGCGGTTTCAACCGCCGACTCTGATCTTGTCTGCCGACTCTGATCTGCCGACTCCTATCTTTAGCAAATAAGGTGCGCAGTGCGCACCCTACCTACTAATTCCTAACCTCGATTCTTCTCCGACCAAATCCGAGTTGGAAGTCCCCAAACGTAGACAAATCCTTCAGCAGCCTTATGATCGAATTCATCCTCAGCGCCGTAGGTTGCCAAGTCAAAACTGTACAGCGAATTCTCCGATTTGCGACCGACAATTGTGGCATTTCCTTTGAACATTTTTAGTCGCACGGTTCCAGTTACTCGTTTTTGAGTATCCTGAATAAATGCGTCTAAAGCTGTTTTTAAAGGGTTGTACCAAAGACCATTGTAAATCATTTCGCTGTAGGTTTCTTCGATGCCGCGCTTGTATCGCGTGACATCTGCTGTCAAGGTCAAACTTTCTAAGTCTCGGTGCGCGTGCATTAATACTAAAATCGCTGGTGTTTCGTAAATCTCCCGCGATTTAATCCCGACTAGGCGGTTTTCAATCATGTCGATGCGCCCGACTCCGTGATTTCCAGCTATTGCGTTGAGTTGGGTAATTAAGGCGACTGGTGCTAATTCTTTGCCGTTCAAACTGACAGGCTTTCCGCACTCGAAACCGATTTCTATGTATTCGGGTGTGTTGGGAGTTTGCTCGATCGCCTTTGTCATCAAAAACACCTCTTCCGGCGGTTCCGCCCAAGGATCTTCGAGGATGCCGGCTTCGATCGCCATTCCTAACAAATTGCGATCGATACTATAAGGCGAAGACTTCTTCACCGGCGACGGAATACCGCATCTCTCA
>JBBSNU010000280.1:0-6717 GCA_038260455.1 Chroococcales cyanobacterium
CGCTCGTAAGTTCGAGTTTTCGCCCAATTGCTTGGTCGCAAAATTATTCAACGTCTGGATTTTTTTAAATCCTCTTGAAACAAGCAAACAAACACCGCAAGTTGTAACTTTTTACTAATCTTCCGATTAAATTCATAATTTAGGGATATGGCATTTTTCGGGAACAATGCGTCACGATCGATGCCATATCCATAAATTTTTGCTCGATCGCGAAACCGCAGATGTCAAGCAGATAAACACAGATAAACGCAGATAAATTTATCCTGTAGCAGATGCCTCAATCTCAAATCTCAAACTTGTTCTGAGCGAAGTCGAAGAATCTCAAATCGACTCAGGATCGAAAACTTAATAAATTAAGCACTTCCTACAGTCTTCTCTCCTGTAAGTTGCGAGATAAAAGGAGGCAGAGCCTCCGCACCTGCATTACCAGGCAGAGCGAAAGTAACGAGTAATCGCTTAAGTTATTAAATTTTCATTCCTCAGTTGCTTGTCTACCTGTAAAAATAGCGAGTCGAGGGTTGAAGAGTTATCCAAAACAACATCGGCTTGTTGGCACTTTTGAGCTAGCGGCATCTGGGCGCTAATCCGGGCAGTCGCCCGATCGCAATTCAAGCCATCTCGCTGCATCAGTCGCTCTAACTGCACTTCGGGCGAACAGTACACTACCCAAATTTCGGTACACAAATCTGTCATGTTAGCTTCAAACAAGAGCGGCACTACCAAAACTACTGTCAATGTATTTGGCGATACCGGATTCTGTGCAGCAATGCAGTTTTGAGTTGCTTCCACAAATCGGCGGCGTACATAAGGGTGAATCTGTTGTTCCAACCACTGCCGTTCGGCTGCGTTACAAAAAATAATATTTCCCAACTCTGGCCGATTTAAATTGCCGTCGGGAAGCAAAATACTAGCGCCGTATCGTTCTACAATAGAGTCGAGTATTGGCGAACCGGGTTGCACGGCTTCGCGGGCGTAAATATCGGCATCTAAAATCGGAAATCCACAAACATCTCCCAGATAATTAGATATAGCGGTTTTCCCGGTGGCGATGCCCCCTGTTAAACCGATCGCGCGGACGACTCTATCGCTCATAATTTTCTAGCGTTTAAACAAAACTGTGTATTTCGACACTTGGTCTATGTGTTTGCTATGTTGGTGACACAATCAAAATTAGACTTAAAATTGGAAATTTGCGATCGAGAGCTAGCGTTAGGAAGTGTCAGCATTGGGGTGCGATCGACTCTTTTTACCTAAAATCTCCATTTTAAACTCGAATTTAAGTCTAGATCGAGGCAAACTTATGAATGCTCAACGTGCTGTGCGATCGATTTTGGCAGCAATTCCCCTTGCTGGATTTTTGATATTAGATTTTTTGCCCAACCTGGTTTTCCTCAAAGAAAACAGCAGCGGATGGGTGATTGTGGCAATTTATCCCCAATCTCAAATTGCCGCAGCACAATCGATCGTTCCAACACCAGAGGGCACAGGCACCGCCATCACCCCAAAACCGGGCACTCGCTACGACATTACAGGCGGCACAGCCTCGCGAGACGGAGCAAATCTGTTCCACAGTTTTACTCGATTCGGTTTGAATTCTGGCGAAACAGCCAATTTTATCTCCAATCCAACCATTAAAAATATCCTCGGCCGCGTTGTCGGCGGCGACGCTTCGTTAATTAACGGTTTAATTCAAGTTAGCGGCGGCAATTCTAACTTGTACCTGATGAACCCCGCAGGGATTATTTTCGGAACCAATGCCCGACTAGACGTGTCCGGGTCTTTTTTTGCTACCACCGCCAGCGGTATCGGTTTTGACAGCGGCTGGTTCAACGGTACGGGGGCGAACAACTACGCGGCCCTCGTCGGAGAGCCTAATACTTTTGCTTTTGGCGCACAGTCGGGGAGTATTGTCAATGCCGGTGACTTGGCTGTCGGAACCAGGCAAAATTTGACTTTGCTGGGCGGTACGGTCATCAGTACCGGGAAACTTTCAGCCCCAGGCGGTCAAATTACTTTGGCGGCCGTCCCTGGCGAAAATCGGGTGCGGCTGAGTCAAAACGGACTTTTGCTGAGTTTAGAATTTGCTCCGGGTGCGGGAGTGTCGGGTTCGACAACTTTGCCTTTTTCTCCCCTGAGTTTGCCTCGACTGCTTTCGGGGCAAGGCGTTGCTGAGGCTACGGGTATAACTGTGAATGCCCGGGGTGAAGTCGTACTGACGGCCGGCCAAACAGTGCCTGCAATGGCAGGAACTGCGCTGATATCGGGTGCTGCGGACGTGTCTGCCAGGGGGGGCGCGGGAGGCAGTGTCAACGTGTTGGGCGACAAGGTAGGGCTGTTGGGAGCGAAGATTGACGCTTCGGGGGCAGACGGCGGCGGAACGGTGCGGATCGGCGGAGATTACCGCGGCCAGGGAACTGTGCCGAATGCGACGATGACTTATGTGGATGGCAAAAGTTCGATCGCCAGCAACGCCACAGACTCCGGTAACGGCGGCAGAGTTTTTGTCTGGGCGGACAACACGGCAGCATTTTTGGGCAGCATCAGCGCGACGGGCGTTTCTGCAACTGGCAGCGCAGGTATTGGCGGGTTTGTGGAAGTTTCGGGCAAGCAAAGATTGATTTTTAACGGCAATGTCGATACTTCCGGCACAAATGGTTTGGGGACTTTGCTGCTAGATCCAGAAAATATTTTAATTACAGATTCCCAAGAAGCGGCGGGCGATGCGGCAATTATTGCTAACAATAATATTTTGGCAACAGGAACGCCATCAGGACAGTTAAATGATTCCGATGCTTCGCTGACAATTTCTACCAGAGCTTTGGAAAGTCTGTCGGGGACGACAAATGTGGTTCTGGAAGCGCTCAACGATATTAAAATTGCTGATTTGGCGGACGGTAATTTGAGTTTTGCGGCAACTACTGGTTCGGTGACTTTTAGGGCTGATGCCGATCGCAGCGGTGCTGGTGCTTTTTCGATGAATCCTAGAGATACAATTAGCACGGCTGGCGGCGCGATCACCATTTCGGGAAGTCAAATTACGGCGGGCAATTTGTCGAGCAAGGGCGGAAATATTAGTTTGATAAGTCCGGGAACAACGGTTGCTAACAATATTTCGGCATCTAATCCTAGCAGCGGTACCAGCGGAAATATTTTGCTGGAAGGCCAGAACGTCACAGCAGAAAAAATTGATGCTAGCGGTTCTAAATCGGCGGCAAATGTAACTTTGACGGCTCGGAACGTTCTGGGAGTTAGCTCGATCGCAGGGGGTTCTGGAAACATTGCTTTGACTGGTAATGAAATTAATTTGAGTGGTGACGCAAATTCGGTCAGCGGCACTGGCTTTTTGGTAATGCAGCCTTGGAGTCCCGGTCAAAATATTGCGATCGGCGGTTCTGGAGATGTCGGTACTAATATTTATTTGAATCTGACAGCAAATGACCTCGGAAGTTTGGAAAACGGGTTTGCTGGAATTACGATCGGCCGCAGCAACGGTATCGGTGCGATTTTGATTGCTAACGATTTGACATTTTATGACCCGCTAATTATTCAATCGCCGGCGGGTTTGGGAACGATCGCTACTACAAGTTCTTTGACAGGGGCTGACAATGCCTCAATTACTCTCAAAGCAGACGGCAATATTCGCATCGGAAATATCACTACCAATAATCAAGAAATTCGCATCGCCAGCACAACGGGGAATGTCACAACCGGTCAGCTACGCACGGGAATTCCCCCCAGCATCAGCACTTCTGTCAATTCTTCCAAGCTGCCGCGCACGTCGGCTGGTGATGTGAGCGTTACGGCAGAGGGTACGGTGACTGCCGGCTCGATCGACACTAAGGGCGATAGCGGGGGTAACGTGACGCTGACTGGCCGCGGCGGAGTGACAGCAGGGGCGATCGAAGCTGGCGGTTCCCAAACTGGGGGAAATATTACTCTGACAGGCAATGAAATTGACTTGACGGGCGGTAAGAATTCGATCGCCAGCAACGGCAATCTGGTGCTGCAACCGTCAGATCCGGCTCACAATATTACTATTGCCGGTGCTGCTGAGACTGAGGCTTTGGACTTGACTGCTGAAAAATTGAACTCGCTGCGGAACGGGTTTGCTTCCGTAGCGATCGGCCGTGCTGACGGTAGCGGCCTGATAACTATTGTTCCGGCAATCGCAGAACCAAATTCAGCGCCAAATTCAACAGTCCCGGCGGTGACATTTCAAGACTCGACGACGATCCGATCGCCTTTTGGCCAGGGCGCGATCGCGGGAACGGGTGCGATCGCCGGTACTGATAACGCCACAATTTCTCTGATCGCAGGTAATGTCGCTGTCGGAGACGTTACCTCGAATGGGGGGATTAACATCACTAGCAGTCAGGGTAGCGTAACTGCTGGTGTTGTTTCATCTCGATCGGCGAACGGGGCGGGGGGCGATATCAACATCCGCAGCGCCGGTGGGGTAGCAGCGGGCAATGTCAATGCTTTCGGTGCCAAAAATGGCGGCAATATCTCGATCGCCGCGCCTGGCCAGATCGTGACGGGGGCCGTCAATTCGAGTTCGGAGTCGGGAAGTGCCGGTTCGATCGAGATTAACGGGCTCAAAGATGTTGAAGTTGCTTTGATCAAAGCTCGCGGCAATACTGGCGGCGATGTCGCAATCGATGCCGGAGGAGTGTTTCGGGCGGCGGGAACTGGAACGACTGCCGATCGCCCGTCGAGCGTTAGCATTTCTACAGACGGGCAGGTGCGATCGGGTTCGCTGACGTTGCTGCAAAGCGCTTGCCGGTCAGGAAACTGCAAGACGACGACTGTGGCGGCGGGAAACTCGAAGCCGACGACTGGGGAATCGTCAACTGTGACACCGCTGGCGATCGTGCCGAGTCCGCCAGAAACTACCAGTGTGGAACTGAAAACTACAGGCACTTCTCAACAAATTGTCGTTCAGACCCCCTCCGTGTCTGCGCCCAAGAGCGGTACCGCAAATGTCTCGCCAGAACCTGCTGCTGCGCCTGTTGAGGTGCTGCCGAACGAAACAGAACCCCCCTCCTCATCCTCTTCTGGACTGCTGTCGTCGCGGGTGTTAAATGCCGATATTGCCGCGCCTGTGGCGGCAGAAAACGGCAGCGCGGCGACAGCACAGAAGCCCGCGAGTGGTGGAAATACAGAAAGTGTCGGGAATTTGAGGGTTCCTGAGATTTCTCGATCGAGTGCGATGCAAATAAGTCCGATCGACGCTGTGCAGCAAAGGGATAGAATTCAGGGCCAGGAAT
Organism: Chroococcales cyanobacterium; assembly: GCA_038260455.1. GTDB lineage: Bacteria > Cyanobacteriota > Cyanobacteriia > Cyanobacteriales > Microcoleaceae > Microcoleus. Next base: position 5,268 of record JBBSNU010000280.1, read on the forward strand.
TTGAGCGTTATTTTGGTGGCAATCTCGCTCAAAAGTCGGTCACGCCGCAAAGTATCCGAGATACTCTCAGCAGTGTCAACCGCTTGACAGGGGTTAAGCCCGCGATTGTTTATGTGTGGGCGAAAGAGGGATATTTAGAACTTGTGTTATTCTTGCCCGACGGCAAAAGTGTTTTTAAAACCGTGTCTGTAAGCCGCGAGACTGTGTTGCAAGTTGCAAAAGAATTCACTAATGCTGTGAGAACTCCTAGGAGATTGAATACTGCTGATTATAAGGCACCAGCCCAGGAACTTTATCAATGGTTAATTGCACCACTGCAACCGGAATTGGAGGCTAACAAAATTGACACCTTGGTGTTTTCGATGGATGCCGGTTTGCGAACTTTGCCTTTGGCTGCTCTTTTTGACGGCAAACAGTTTTTGGTAGAAAAGTACAGTTTGGGGCTGATTCCCAGTTTGAGTTTGACTGATACTCGCTATGCCGATGTTAGGGGTTCGGAAGTTTTGGCGATGGGTGCGTCGAAATTTCCCGAAAAATACGATCAAAATCCTTTGCCTGCTGTGCCGCTGGAAATATCGACAATTGTGGGTAAGATTTGGCCTGGTGCGTCTTTTCTTAATGAAGCTTTTACTCTGGCAAATTTGAAGGAAAAGCGCAATCAACCGCAATACAAAATTATTCATTTAGCGACTCACGGCGATTTTCAGCCAGGGGGGGCAGAAAATTCTTACATTCAGTTTTGGGATACTAAGTTGCGGTTGAATCAGTTGAATCAGTTGAAGTTATCTAACCCGCAGGTGGAGTTGTTGGTTTTGAGTGCGTGCACTACTGCGGTGGGTGACGAACAGGCTGAGTTGGGGTTTGCGGGGTTGGCGGTGCACGCTGGGGTAAAATCGGCTCTGGCGAGTTTGTGGTATGTCAGCGATGCGGGTACTTTGGGGCTGATGACTGAGTTTTACCAGCAGTTGCGTACTGCGCCGATTAAGGCTGAGGCTTTGCGTCAAGCGCAGTTGGCGATGCTGCGCGGGGAAGTGCGGTTGCAGGATGGTTATTTGGTGCGATCGGGCAACAATCAAGCTCTGCCTTTGCCGGCGGAGTTGGCCGCCAGGGGCGATCGTAATTTGTCGCATCCTTATTATTGGGCTGCTTTTACCATGATTGGTTCGCCTTGGTAATTCTGAAGGAAGAAGGAAGAAGGAAGAAGGAAGAAGGAAGAAGGAAGAGGGGTGCGATCATGCAAACTGACTAATGACTAATGACTGATGACTGATGACTAATGACTAATGACTGATGACTAATGACTGATGACTGAGAAGAGAGGGCGGGTTTTGCCATTTTTTTAGTCGTTTGTATCATATATCCTTAGCTAAACCCGCCCCTTGTATCTTGAAAGAGACAGGCGATCGAACCGTAGACCGCAGGCTATCAAACCGCAGACACGGTTGTAATC
>JBBSNU010000281.1:0-6715 GCA_038260455.1 Chroococcales cyanobacterium
AGTGTCAGCGAAAAACGCAACCAGTCCGATTTTCCCGAAACAGTACCCACAGCAAATCCAATATTTTTCAGGACGTACAGCCGCCGTACCGAGACAGGGCGGGAGACTTGGGCCCAAGTGTGCGATCGAACCGTCAAGGGCTTAGCATCGCTAGGAAACCTCACACCCGAAGAAACACAACTGCTGCACCGGATGCAAAGCCAGCTTAAAACCCTCGCTTCAGGCCGCTGGTTGTGGGTAGGCGGCAGCAAATGGATAGAACAACCCGAGAATTTTTCCGGCGCATATAACTGTTCCTCAACAAATATTATCGACTGGCGCGCCTTTGGCTTGTTGATGGATTTGGCAATGATGGGCTGCGGCACAGGCGCAGTCTTGGAACCAAAATACATCAACCAACTGCCACCGATCCGCAACCGCTTAACCGTGACAGTCCAAGGTGCGATCGGTTCTACACCAGCTTTAGAGCGCCGCCAAGAAACCGAAGTAAAAATAGACGAAAAAACCGCCACTATTTATGTTGGAGATTCTCGCCAAGGTTGGGTAAAATCCTATCAAAATTTGCTGGAATTATCCACAGATGAAAGATTTGCCGGCTCGATTCAAATATTCATTGATTTGAGCGACGTTCGCCCAGTGGGAGAACCATTAAAAGGCTTTGGCGGAGTCGCTAATCCGGTGAAATTGCCCGACCTTTATCAGCGGTGCGCGGCAATTTTGAATAAAGCTCAAGGGCGGCAGTTAAATTCAGTTGAATGCTGCGTATTGATTGACGAAGCGGCGGTCACAATCGTCGCGGGAAATATTCGCCGCTCAGCAGGGATTCGTCAGTTTACTTTTGATGACGAACTCGGAGCAAATGCTAAAAACAATCTGTGGCAACAAGACGATCAAGGCAACTGGAAAATAGATCCAGAACGCGATGCTCTTCGTATGGCAAACCATACAAGAGTTTTCCATTCCAAACCGACATTAGAAGAATGTATTGATGCTGTTCGCAAACAGTATTATTCTGGCGAAGGTGCAATTCAATGGGCTGGTGAAGCTGTAGCTAGAGCTAACGTTGATTTACTTTCGACACCAAGTCTTAAACTTGAGTTTTTGAAAGCTTACGACGAAGGAAAAGCTAAACAGTGGTTGCAGGAACGCTATCCTGACATGACTGCGGAAGAATTAGAGCATCGGTCAGTCCGTTTGGGCTTAAACCCGTGTGGTAAGTAATTTTGCCTCACGTTAAAAACCTCGCAAATACGGGGAAAGCTGAAATGCTAATCCCGTGGTAATCAGAAGAAATAAAAAGCTTTTGACACCGTACAGCGTAGAGAGTGAAACTAGATTACAATGAAAAAAGCAATCTAGAATATAATCTCTCCAAGAGTGTGGGGGCGCGTATGACAAGCACCTTCTATGGCTACTCAGGTTTCTACGGTGAGCATTGTTTAAGGTCAAGCCTTGAGTACATTTACGCGAAATACCTGGACTACATGAAAATTGGCTGGACATACGAACATAAAACTTATTTACTCTCGAATGAAGTTCGGTACAAACCAGACTTCCTTCTTGAAAATGGTGAGTATGTCGAAATTAAAGGCACTTTTAATTATCAAAGTGACTTGCCAAAAATTCAGCGTTTTGAGTCTGAGTACAACGCAAAAGTTACGATTATTCAAGAAAAGGGCTTAAGACAACTCATCAAGGATACTCCTTTTGTATTTGAGCATTTGAAACAGGAATGGAAATCTCATGCTAAGGTAAGAGGCATGGATAATTTCGGAAAGAGAAACCCTATGTATGGTGTTACTCAATCTGAAAGTACCAAAGCCAAAATCAAAGCTAAGGCGAATGCAAGATTTGCCGACCCTAGTTTCAAAGAGAAGTTTCTCAATAGTCCCAAGCGAAAAGCATACCATGAGTCACGCAAGGGAAAGAAAACAGGTGCGTTAGTACCTAGATTTATTCTTACTTGTGAATTTTGTCAGAACAGTTTTGAAGTTATACAACACAAAGTATCCAAGCGTCGTTTTTGTTCAAAAAATTGCTCTGTCCAATCGCAGCATGGAAAAACTTCAACAACTAATTCTGATATTCAAACATTAGCTCATACTTTTGCCTTGGATAATTATGAAGCCCTCTTATCTGTAAAGTTGAATAACCTAAAAGAGCTTTTTCAACCTTTACATGACTCAATACAAAAAGAAAATAACATTCTGGATATCAGAACAATATCTCAGATTGTTACAGGTAAGCCATGTAGCAGAAAGGAACTCCTCTATTATTTGAGGGAATACGCGCAAAAGGTACGCGGAGCTACTGCGAAAAATCAAGCAGTAGAACTAGAGGATAAAAAGCCTTTAGGATAACATAACACTGGAAATTATTGGCTCTAACTTCCACTGTAATCTTTCTGAGGTTCACCTCAATCAAATTGATCCTTACAATTTCAAAGAACAGGAGGAAGCTTTCACTGCCGCAGCTATATCTGTCGCGGCACTTCTAAATCACAAATTCCTCGAACCGCGCTATCAATACAGCCGCGAATTAGACCCGATTGTCGGCGTATCTTTTACTGGATTGTTCGATTTCTTCGTTCACGCTTTCGGCGTTGAGTGGTTGCGCTGGTGGGTGGAAGGCCGCCCGCAAACTCCCCAGGGAATCGCGTTTAAACAACGGGAAGAAGAGTATTTGACTGGTTGGCGGGAGATTGTGAATCGGGTAGTTTGGGATTATTGCGATCGCCATTCCTTAAAACGCCCCAATCGCTGCACAACCGTGCAACCATCCGGTACTAAATCTCTGCTGACAGGCGCTTCTCCGGGGTGGCATCCGCCCAAAGCCCAGCGTTTCATTCGCCGAATCACTTTCGGCAAAAATGACCCCGTAGCCCTCGCCTGCATCGACTACGGATACAACGTGATTCCGTCTCAATCTGACAAAGATGAAAACGGCAATTTGCTGAACAATCCCTTCGATGAACGCTGCACGGAATGGCTGGTAGAAATACCCGTTGCTGTAAGTTGGGCTGACTTACCCGGTGCTGATGAAATTGACATTAACAAGTTCTCGGCGGCAGCCCAAATGGACTTTTGTATGCAGGTGCAAAAGTTCTATGTCAGACACAACACTTCGGCCACCATTGAGCTGCGGGAAAATGAAGTTGAAAGTTTGGGTACTCGGATTTACGAAGCAATTCGCGATGACGAAGGCTACATTTCCGCAGCACTTTTAGCCAGATTTGATGCTCTCGAAACTTTCCCGCGCTTGCCCTTTGAACCGATAAACAAAGAAACTTACACCAAGATGGTGGCAGAGGCTTTATCGCGCCGCGAGATTGATGTTTTCCACGAGGCTTTGAGCCGTTACGATTTGGGTGAAATGATGGATTCTGGGCCCGCGGGCTGCGATTCTGACAAGTGTTTGATGCCTGAGAATAAGTAGATTTAGCTTTGGCTTAAATATGAGAAATCCCCTGTTTTTGGGGATTTCTTTTTTTGAGAATTAGCGATCGAATGTTCTGTAGCAAGTCTCAGGTTGCTGGGACTCTAGCAAGTCGGGGTTAAATATCACCACGAATTTCGCACCAGGAACCAAGCGACGGAGAATCTCCAGATGACCGTCCGCATCCGATCGAGTGCGAAACTGACCAACTGTCACACGCTGCATTTTGGGCAGCAAACGAACCATAATCCAAGGATAAAGTCGTTCTTTGTAAGGCATAATTAACTTGTCTCCATACGTATGGGAGCCAGAGCCAGTGCTGATAGGTTGGTAGCCGGGATGCACTGGCTTTCTGACGAACGCGATGTTCTCCTCTCATACTACGGACAAATTTGGGTTAAGTCAAGTTAACCATAGAAATTCTGAAATCGGTACAGTGAATGAGTAGTGTGGGAGAAAAACTCAAACAGCGACGGCAATCGCTGTCTTTGACACAGCAGCAAGTTGCCGATCGATTGGGCGTGACTGTAACCACGGTGAAAAATTGGGAAGCGGGCCGACATATTCCAAAGCTGTATCTCGAACAGACGAAAGCATTGTGCGACCTTCTGAAGCTTTCCTTAGATGATTTGGTAGATTAACTTGCGGTTGCAGAAACTGCTACGTGCAATATCTGTAAAGTACGCCGAGGCGCACTTTGCAGATATAAGTCGATCGCACCTAAAAAACAGTGAGGTTAATATATGAAAATTCGCTGCATTGCCAACAAAGGAGCCGACCTGCCGGAAAATTACCTAAATCCACCGCTAGACATTACCAAAGAAACTGAATTTAAATTGATAGTCGGTAAAGAGTATACTGTCTATGGTATCTCCCAATGGCAAGGAAATTTAGGGTACTATATTTGCGATGAGCGCTATACTTATTATCCTATAGAGAATCCTGCCCCGTTATTTGAGATAATTGATGGCAGATATTCTAGATACTGGCAAGTGCAATTAGCAACTAATGGTTTGTTAGAAATTGCTTTTGAGCATTGGTTTTCGATACCTTATTTTTACGAACAACTAACTGACCAAGAAGCTGAAGCAGTTTTGATTTTTGAGAAAATAAAAGAACTCATGGAGGCTGAAGCTGCAATTCCTCAACCCCAACCTTTCTCTATTGAAGAATTGCTCGCGATGCCTTCGTTGCCGGATAAACTAGCAAAAGTTCCTGGTTGAAATAATCGCGCTAAATAGACATTCTTGAATGCAACTGTCACATTTCAATTAACTTGTAAGGTGCGTCAGACTTATGGTATACGCAATAATTAGGGTTTTGCCATCTGACGCACCCTACTAATATTGTATAAGGTGCGTCGCTGGTAGGGGCGGCGCCAAGAGTGCCCGCACTTTCGATCACTTCCCTCAATCGTTTACGTAATAATCCCGGGTTCCCTTCGCATTCATCGCTTCTCCGAGTCTATTTAACCCGTACACGTAAGCCGCAGTTCTCATGCAAACTGAAAATTCTTGAGATATTTTCCAAATTGCCTCAGTTTCTTCGACCATTTTGTGCTGCAACCGCCCGTTAACTTCCTCCAGCGTCCAATACAGTCCGCTGCGATTTTGCACCCACTCAAAATAACTAACCGTTACGCCACCAGCATTGACTAAAATATCAGGAATTACCTGAATTCCTCTCGCTTCCAAAATCAAATCAGCAGCAGAATCGATCGGCCCGTTAGCTACTTCAAAAATAAACTTAGCCTTGACATCATTAACATTTTGTGCAGTGATTTGATTCTCCAAAGCTGCCGGAACCAGCACGTCTACATCTAAGGCTAAAAGTTGCTCGTTTGTCAATATTTCGTGTTCGACAATATTGCAAACAGAACCTTCGCAGTAAATAGCTTTGATACCTTTGTTCGACTCTTTAAAGCGGCGGAGGCTGGGGATATCCAGCCCTTGTTTGGCATAAATTCCCCCTTGGGAATCGCTGACTGCGACAACTTTGTAACCGGCTGTCCACAGCAATTCTGCTATTTCTGCACCGGCATTACCAAAACCTTGCACTGCTACGGTTGTATCTTGAGGATTTAGTTCAAATTTGGGTAGAATAGTTTCTATTACAAAAAAAGCGCCCATTGCTGTTGCGGTATCTCTGCCCAAACTGCCGCCAATTGTCACGGGTTTACCTGTCACCACCGCTGGACAAAGCTGCCGTTTAATAATATTGTACTGATCCATCATCCAACCCATAATCATGGGATTGGTGTAGACATCGGGTGCGGGAATGTCGATATCGGGGCCGATGAAATCTGCGATCGCATCCACGTAACCCCGGCTCAACCTTTCCAATTCAAATTTGGACAATTCTTTGGGATTGACAGTAATTCCGCCCTTGGCTCCTCCAAAGGGCAAGTTGAGAACCGCACATTTAAATGTCATCCAAAATGCTAAGGATTGCACTTCATCGAGGGATACATTTGGATGGTAGCGCACTCCTCCTTTAGACGGGCCTCTGGTGTTGTCGTAGCGTACTCGATAACCTTGGAAAATTCGCAGGGAACCGTCGTCCATCCGCACGGGAATTGATACTATTAAGCTGGATTTGGGATATTTGAGCCGCTCGATCGTATCCTCGGAAAGGGATACATATTTTAAGGCTCGTTCTAATCGGCGACTGGCATCGGCAAATAATGAATCAGACATAAGAAGTTAGTTGACTGTTGACTGTTAACTGTTGACTGTTGTCAGAGAGAAGAAGGCTTCGAGTGCTTAAGCTAATTTAATCACAATCCTGGTTGAATTCTGTCAACTGTCAACGGTCAACTGTCCACAAACTACCTTGTGTCGATCGCCAATATCGCACTCCCAAGCAGAGATTAAGCAAATACACTTACAATAGAGGGTGATATTGTCGATCGACTAGCAATTTAAGTTCGATCGCTCAAATCACCGCCAGCCACCAGGGGAATTAAATTCTGAAATAGATCGAGGCTGTAGCAAACGTTATGAACTGAATTATTCTTATGGTTGGACTCCTAGCCGCGCTCTCTGCGTCTGCGGCGGGGGGTATGAGAATTGCCCTGCCCCTGCTGTTAATTGGTTTGTTGCGAATTGACAAACTTTGGTCGGAAATACCTTTATTGTCTAGGGTTCACCCCCAAGTGGCAATATGTATCTTGGTGAGTTGGTCGCTGTTAGAGTTATTTGCTTCTAAAACTTTTGTGGGACAGCGGGTGCTGCAAGTTGTGCAAATTATTTTCAGTCCCATTGTAGGAGCAATTATGGGA
>JBBSNU010000282.1:0-6714 GCA_038260455.1 Chroococcales cyanobacterium
ACCGAATAAGGGGCTAATGTTTCGCTGTGAATGTTGTGGGCATGAATTACACGCTGATTTAGTGGGAAGCAGAAATATTGCATTAAGAACGTTGCTCGTCCGGCAAGACTGGACGAGTACGGGGAGCTTGTCAGTATCCCCCGATGTGTCGCGCGACGAAACTAAAGCTAATCTCCTGCAAAGGTTTTCAGAATTGCGGTGGAGCGTAGATACAAGCCCTCATCATATCGGTATCCCGATTGATGACGGGTAATTGACGTTTATTCATCTACTCACCAGCGAGGATTTACCGATGAGCGATTTCAAAGTTACACCAGAAGTAGAGATGAACACAGCTCAAATGTTGGAGCGATACCAACTGCAAGACGAGACAATTCTGTGGCGTTGGGCAAAACTGCACGGTATCAACAGCACTCGCGGTTTCTTCTATCCCGGTGAAGTAGATTTGATGGATCACGCTCACCACCACATTTATAATTTGGGAATGAGCATTGGTGAATATCAAAGTCTTTTAGACCGCCGCCGCAGCAATTCCCCTACATCGGGCGATCGCAATAAAACAGTAGCAAATCAAGTGGCTGACGAAGCATACGATGCCATAGAAACGCTGAGAGAACAGTATTCTGAAGCTGTTGATTTAATGGGAGAACGTATAGCAGACCATTTCATCGATGAACTAGATTTATCAGTGATGCGACACCTTTCTCAAAAAGTTAAAGACCGCCGCGCTCTCAACGGTCAAGCTAAAAAACCCAACCGTTTTCTGCAAGTGATTAAAGCCGTATTGCAACCGAGCAGCGAAAATACGCTTCTAGTTCCCAGAAAAGAGAATGACTCTAGTTTAGAACTAGAACAGCATCACCGGCTCGGCTAGCCTGCGAAAGTTGCAAGGTGAAGCGCTACTTATAACGGTAAGGTGCGGTGTGCTTCGCCCTACATAATTAGGTAGTGCCCCAGGAGCAGGAAAGCAATAAATTTACTGTTTTTCACAACTCTAATTCACCTTTAAATTATCAATTTAAGACTGGAGAGAGATGTATTTTGTGCCAGAGCTACATAAAATCAGAGTTGAATCTCAGCCGTCAATCTAACCAAAGGTAGAGAAATGATTAAATCTTGGATGGTAATTGGAGGTGTCGCCTTTGCAGTAGCACTCTTGGCTAACTTGCTCTCGCCCAGCGACATTCAGTGGTTCAACCGCTTGCAGCGTCCGAGATGGCTAGTATTTGAAAAAGCAATTCCCATCATTTGGACAGTAATTTTTATTTGTGCAGCTTGGTCAGCGGTGATTGTTTGGGAAAAAGAACCGGGAACTCAGGAGACTTGGCTGAGAATGGGTTTATACCTGCTTTTAGAAATAGTAACCATATCTTATACCTCTGTGATGTGCAAACTTAAGAGCCTAAAAGTCGGCACAATCATCGGCGGAACGGGCGCTATTTTAAGCGTAATACTAGCTTTAAGTGTGTTGCAAGTTTCGCAGCCAGCCACCCTGTTATTGCTGCCTTACATACTCTGGAGTCCGATCGGCACTTACACGACTTGGGCGATGATGCACCTGAATCCGGCGGATGTTTAGGCTCGGGAATTAGTCATTTTAATGGGATTGCAAGCGTAGAAAAAAAGCACTTTTTACACCTAAAATGTGTTCGCGGTTATATCCCCGGCTTTTTTAATAAGTCCGGGTTCGGGGTCTTCTGTTTGTTGAAAATTGGCAATTAACGATCGGATATCTCAAACCAGATCGACTGCGATAAACTTTAACCATTTCTTTCTATCTTAAATTTATCGCAATAGTTTTATGTATCCGACTGCAAATTTTCTATCGCGGAAATGAGTTGTTGCAGTAGCTCACCAAAGCCAGCCATCTGTTCATCAAAAGCATCGCCATTCCTTACATAAAGATCGTTCTTTCGTTCACTTTCAAGCACTTCCTTTGCAGCTATAACTTCTGCTACACTAATGCCATGCTTCTTGGATAATTCTACTATTTCAGCAATAAAACTATCAAGATGCCCGTCTTCTACTGTGCCGTAACTTCGCTCACTTTGATGAAATAAAGTGCCCATGCGGTTGCCCAAAATATTATCTATTTTTTGACTGTACCACAATTGCGATCTTCATTATTAATGAAGGCTCAAAATCCGCAAAAATTCTGTATAAATTACCCTTATTTGTACAGATAACTAATATCATTTTCGGTCGATTACCATAGCAAAAACGCTTCGTTCGTAGTGCGGACTTTAGTCCGTTCCGGGATTGCGGACTGAAGTCCGCACTACGAACCAATTTTAGTGCGGTAAATTCACCGTTCCGGGATTGCGGACTGAAGTCCGCACTACGAACCAATTTTAGTGCGGTAAATTCACCGTTCCGGGATTGCGGACTGAAGTCCGCACTACGAACCAATTTTAGTGCGGTCAATTTACCGCTGGGGGATTGCGGACTAAAGTCCGCACTACGAACCAATTTTAGTGCGGTAAATTCACCGGACGCGAGATAACATCAAATCGGCTAGCATCCCAATTAGATCGAATCCGGTAAGAGCAGACTGGTAAGAGCTGGGCTGGTTTATATAATTTGTCGATAATTATCAAATATCAGGCGCTAAGGAACTCCTGCAGAACTTGAAATCATACAATTGGGATGCTACCGAATTTGATTTCAAGATATTAGGTAGCAGATTCTCGCGCTCAATTCTAGGGACTCGGAGGGCTGCTCGGAGGCTCGGTTTCCGGTGGCTCGCGAGCCGGAGATTCAGCAGGCGGAGGATTCAGGGACTCTTCCCAAACTTTGATTTGCGATCGCGCTTGCTCATAAGCCCGAGATCCCGAGGGAATTTTCTTCAAAGTGGCGATCGCCCCAGCCAGATCCGAAGACGACTGTTCCACAGCAAGCGCCACAATCCGCTGGCTCCACTCATCAATCGCCTCACTCGCCTGCCAGCGGAGCGAACTCGACTCTGGTACCTGAAGGGCAAGGGAAATTGCCGTTTCCAAAGCGTCAGCAGTCCCCGGTATGGCTGCCTGACGGGCGCTCTGCAAACCTTGCTCGCCCAAAAATTGAGCCTGCCAAGTCCTCATGTTCGATCGAGCTTCCTCATAAAGCACCCTTCCCGATCGAATCCGGCGGGCCATCTCAATTGCCCCCGCCAAATTTCCGGCGGCCGCTAGCTGCTGAGCTCTATCCAAAAACGGCTGGTCTTGAAGGCGCTGTCTTCTCTCGATCCAAGCTTGAATTTTGGTTTGAGCTTCCCTGTAAAGCGTTCTACCTTGACCGATCCGAGAAGCTTGAGCCACGGCGGCCTCCAGAGAATTCGGATCGCCCGCGCTCGCCAAATCGTTAGCTCTTTGCAGGTACGGACTGTCTTCGAGCAGCTCGATTTGACGGCTCAAATTACCAATTTGAGTGCGAACTTCCCGGGAGCGGGGATTGGATTGGGGGACTGTTTGCAATTGCGCGATCGCAGCCCTCAAATCATTTACCCCTCCCGGCGCCGCCAGCCTGCTTGCCACATCCAAAGTTTTCACATCAGCAATTTCTTGCTGCCAGCGGCCGACTAAATCTGCAGCTTGTTTGTACAAAGGGCGACCGTCCTTCAACTTTTGAGCAATCTCGATCGCCTTAGACAAACCCTCAACCGAGCCAGTCAAAGCCTGAGCCGTAGCACTCGCCAACTGGTTAAAATCTTCAACTTGTGCTTTTAAATTTGCCGAATCTGGAATCTTGTTAGAGATCGCGATCGCCTCCTGCCAATCGCCCGCCTGCAAGCGTTTTTGGGCGATATCCAGAATTTTCTTGCTAAATTCCGCGATCAACTTATTGGCAGCCTGATACAAATAACTGTTTTGATCGATTCCCTGAGCCAGCTTAATACCCGTCACCAGATTGTCCAGCCCTCCCTCCGAGGCTGTATTTCGGGCTTTGATCAACTTATTGCCTTCAGCCTTTGTCGTCTCAATTGCCTGAGTCAGTTCCTCGTACTTAGTCGATTCCCAGAAAGTATTGCCCGTATCCAACAGCAGATTAGCTTGGCGGAAAGCTTGGCCCCACTCTTCCTGACGCAAGTAAGCGACTGTGGCAGCGTAAATTTTCTCTGCATCGTTCCATATCGACTGCCACTGTTGAATCTGCTTTTCCACCGCCGGGTAAGCGGGAACGTTTTGAGGAACCTTGCGGGCGATCGCGATCGCCTCTTCCAGCTTCCCTTCTTGGAATCTAGCATTTCCCAACTTGAGAATATCCTGCGACCACCGATCGATCTGACCATTAATTCTCGATCGCAGCGGGTGATCTGACGGCAAAGCATTCACTAATTCGATCGCGCGCAGCAAATCATCCACCGTCCGCTTGCTAGCTGCTTCTTGAGCGCAAAAAAAGCGATCGTTAGCAGAAGCCGTCGGCCAAAAAACCTTCGAGCAATTCGACTCTGCAGTCAAGTTGAGCAAAGACGCAATTGCCACAAACCCCATACCCACCGACAGCATCAAACTCACCGTCAGCCAAAACTGCCAGTTCTTCGACCACCTCCGCCACAACGGATTGTCTTCCTCCGGCTGCCAGTTTTCCCCAGACTCTTTGGGCCGCTGTTCCAGATATCTTCCCGGCTGTTTTCCCGAAGTCACCAACTCACGGATCTCTTTAAGTCGCTCAGCGCGGTTTTTCCTGGCGGGAATTGGCACTAGCGAGGAACTATCCTTTTTTGACTCAAAGGATTCTGATGCAGACCAAGGGCCTGGTGTTTTGCGATCTTGACTCATAAATCTCCGCTCACCACAAACAGCAACCAGCCTGTCTTAATTATTTCAAAACTGCGATCGCTGCTATCTACTGCTCTATAGAATGTTTTCATACTTTTGCATACTCCCGTCGGCCCGAGACTGCTTTGGGCCGATCGCCAAACTGCCAAAATTTTAATTTTGCGATTAGGTAATTGATAATGTGTAATTGGCAATTGGTCAAGGCCTTCATCTCCCGATCGCACCCATCTTACCAATTACACATTATCGTCTCAAGAGCCGGACTGGGCTCGCAAATCGCCGATCAGTTCAGCCAATTCGTCGCTGTTAGCCTTGTAAACCTCATTGCAGAAATGGCAAGTAGCCTCAGCCCCGCCATCTTTTTCGATCATATCTTGGAGTTCGGCTTCGCCCAACATTTTGAGAGCTCCCAAAACTCGATCGAACGAACAGCCGCAGTGAAAGCGCACCATCTGAGTTTCCGGGAAAATTTCCAGGCCCATATCACCCAGTAACTCTTCGAGAATCTGATGCAGCGTTTTGCCTGATCGTAACAGCGGCGTAAAGCCCGACAGTGCAGCCACCCTAGATTCTAGAGTTCGCACCAGTTCTTCGTCCGCTGCAGCCTTCGGCAGCACCTGCAACAGCACGCCCCCAGACGCTTGCACCCCGTCAGCCCCCACAAACACCCCCACAACCAGAGCCGAAGGAGTCTGCTCCGAGGTTGCCAAATAGTGAGTCAGATCGTCCCCAATTTCGCCGGAAACCAATTCTACCGTACTTGAGTAAGGGAACCCGTATCCAACATCCCGCACCACGTACAAATAGCCGTCACCGATGGCCCCGCCGACATCGAGTTTACCTTTGGCATTGGGCGGCAATTCCACTGTGGGATTGCTGACATAACCTCGAACCGTGCCATCAAGTCCCGCATCAACCAGAAGTCCGCCCAGCGGCCCATCTCCTTTGATGCGAATGTTGATCCTCGATTCGGGGCGCTTCATGCTGGATACGAGTAACAGCCCCGCCGACATCGTGCGCCCGAGGGCGGCTGTAGCCACGTAGGAGAGGTTGTGCCGCCCTCTTGCTTCTTCGGTGAGGCGGGTGGTAATGACGGCTACAGCGCGAATTCCACCATCTGCTGCTGTAGCGCGAATTAATTGATCGGCCATGAAAAACCTTACTTTTCTCTTTTGATACTTCCTTCAACTATTTTAGAAGCTCTTGAAGCTTGTCGCAGCAGGTAGCAGCAGACTCGGCGGGTATGGAAGGGCGATCGAACTTCAGAACTTCCGTATTTTTAAAGGTAAAACCTTCATCAATCTACTATTTTTTAACAAATAGTATGATTAATTATTAAAAATCAAGTCCTGACGGCATAATCTCTATACGTAGGGCGAAGCACACCGCACTGCGAGCCAGATAAGTAGCGTATAAAACCACTTTTTTAGTTGTTTTTCAAATAAATATTTATTTGAAAAACCCCGAATAACAAGTGCATTTAGTTTTCCGCTCCCGCCCGCACTCATTCAAGTTATAATTACTAACAACTGATGACTAATGACTAATGACTAATGACTCAGGCTTATCCCGCCCGCGCTCATTCAGGTTATAATTACTAACAACTAACAACTAATGACTAATGACTAATAACTAACGACTTATGACTAAAGTTTATCTTCCTGCTAACCTGGCGATCGCCAAACCTTTACCTTGGTAAGCTAGAGTCAGAGCTGTAGGGCTCACACTAATGTTTTTTAGCTGGAAATAACGGATATGCCACCAACATCCAAAGCACTTTTAGCGGAAGTCCAGCATAACACAGGAGCGACTCGAAACTTGCATTTTTATGCCAAGGGCGAAACCATTCCTTTGATGTCTCAAGGACTTTGGCGCGTCTGTCAAGGCTTAGCACAACTGAGCACGCTTTATCCAACCGGGGAAGAAGGACTTTTGGGTTGGGTTGGGCCTTCGA
>JBBSNU010000283.1:0-6712 GCA_038260455.1 Chroococcales cyanobacterium
GTGCGATGAAAAGGGAGAACCCCGCAGGTTTTTGAATTTCTACGTCAATAGCGAAGATATCCGCTTTTTGGACGGTTCAAAAACTGCTCTCCAAGATGGCGATGAAGTGAGCATTGTTCCAGCAGTTGCTGGTGGTTGATTAACACATAATTAAATCTTAAAACATAGATGAACGCAGGTAGATTTTAATTAATTACTATCTGCGTTCGCTATTTGTTCCGGTACGAATGACAAAATCGGTCTTACCGTTGCATTCGTTCTCGAACTCGCGTCCACAGATTTCGTTTCAATTCAGGTTCTTCCACAGGCATTGTTTCTGTGGGGGGGTCTATTTGTGTTCTCTCGGCTGACCCAGGGAACTGGTATTCCCCGTATTCCAGAAGGTTTTCGAGATATTCCCCGGCGTAGCCGTTCTCTCCAGGAACAGTCTCGTATCGTTTAAGAACCTGCTGTATCAGCTCCTTGTCGAGACTGTAATCGCCTAGCACAAGGCGCACAGCAAGCGCTTCTCGGTGTATGCGGCATTTCTCTGCCTGGTGCGGGAGCATCTCGTCAAAGAGCAAGGCATCACCAACACACATATTCTCTATCTTGCAGCCTGACTCCAGTTCATGGTTGAGAAACTTCAGGATGGAGTGTTCGTTAGAGATGCTATTGCCCGTGTGTCGCACCTGACAATTCAACAGATCGTCTATCTGGCTAATGTACTTGCCGTTATAAAGCTTTAGTCGTCCTCCCGTGTCCTCATTGAGATCCTGAAGGGGAATCCACAATGTCATAGCCGATCCTCTCACGCCAAAGTAGAGGCTATGTCCTGTATGCCACTCCCCATGAGAGTCTTGCTTGGGGTTAGTAGGCTCGCTACAAAAAAAATTGCTCCCTATAATGTGGAGGTGGTCAAAAAGCTGAGGAAGTAGTGCGACTAAGGATGGTAATCGATCTAGATAGACGTACATCTTATTGCTACCGCTTCGACTATACACACCTTTCTGCTGGGGTAGCGATGCAGCGACAGCCCGAGCCTCCGCTATAACCGCCTCATCAAGGATGCCACGCAGGGCGTAGTAGTTGTAGGACGACGAGCCGCGACCGATATGTAGAAGTGACATATTGGACTTCCTTTTTCGCTATTTTTAAGCATGATTATAATAGGCACAAAATTGTATGGGTAGATAGTGTAACAAAAATTTATCTAAAACTTCCTAAATCTGTGGGTCGTACGACCAGACATGATATTACTAAATAAACCCGTGTTCTGGTGACAACTCCGGTGTAATGCCTCTCGAACAGTTAATAACCGGAGTTTCTTCCCAATCTTCAGGAAGCAGTTTAGAGCCGCTGCGGAGGAATTTCGCTACGTATTTGCTTAAAATATCTGCTTCTAAATTAACCAAACTTCCCGGCTGCAAATAGCGAAGGTTAGCTTCAGAAAAACTGTGGGGAATCACAGCAACTTCAAACCAATTACCGTCAGCATCGCAATCTGCCACCATTGGTGACAACTTAAGCTAGAGAGAGAAGCATTTGTCAATCAGCAATTATGCTCGTTTTTTAGTCTGATTTTGGGTGAAAAACTGAGATTGGGGCGCGAGTGCGATCGTGACGGAACGCCATATTTATACTTACTCATCCCCAAATCGCGAATTTTCCACTCCTAAAAAGCAATTTTTTGAGTAATATTACTGATTGACAAATGCAACTAAATCTCAACTTTTCACCAATGGGTAAAGCCAGGGATTGTTAATTCTAGGAGACAGTGGAAGCGACTTGGGCAGCAGTCCGGGGGCGACGACGACCTGTTACTTTATTCACAGGAACCGGTGCTGGTGTTGGCGCAGGTGTGGATGATGAGCCTAATAGCTTAGGTGCTTCTAGAGAACCTGGTATTACTTCTGCTGGTTCCCGTCGCACAAATGATGCTCCTTCGGGAATTTGCATCAGGAATACTAGCATGGGATTGCTTTGAAGTTCCCGGCGCAGCACTCGTCCAATTGCTCGTTCTATTTGCGTTTGCACTCCGGCCCAGTCTACGTCAACTCCTGATTCGGTAGTTGCAGAAGGCATGACGAATTCTGACCAACGATCGCTCAAAACTGTGTCTATCGTTTGAGCGATCGACTGTTGTAGCAGTTCGCGATCGGCTGATGTGACGACACCTTTCAAGTGTATTTGCGGCGTAGCAACCAATTTGCCTTCTGCATTTAACGCCGCAGCTACTGTCACCGCGCCATCTCCAGCCAACTGTTGACGTTCTTTGAGGACGTTCGCTTTGACAACGCCCGATCGAGAAGAGTCTACTAATTCAATTCCTGAAGGTACTGTACCAGCAACTCGCATCGAATTTTCTGTTAGTTCTACGACATCGCCGTTGTCAATAATCACCATATTGCTCGCGGGAATGCCCATGCTTTGAGCTGTCTTGGAGTGCTGAATCAGCATCCGGTGTTCTCCGTGTACCGGCAAGAAGAACTTGGGACGGGTCATGTTGATCATTAACTTTTGGTCTTCCTGACAGCCGTGCCCGGAAACGTGAATGCCTTTGTCGCGCCCGTAAACTACGTTTGCTCCCAACATCATCAGTTTGTCGATCGTGTTTACCACTGCGATCGTATTTCCCGGAATCGGATTAGCTGAGAAAATGACTGTATCGCCTTTTCTGATTTTCAGTTCGTGATGTTCGCCGTTAGCAATCCGAGTCATCGCCGCCATCGGTTCGCCTTGGGAACCTGTAGTCAAAATCAAAACCTTGTCATCTGGCAAATTGCGGATTTCTTTGAGCGGTTTGAACAGACTGTCTTCGCATTTGATGTAGCCGAGATTGCGGCAGTGAGCGATGACGTTCAACATCGATCGACCAACCACTCCCACAAACCGATTGTTTTTCTTAGCCAATTCTAAAACAATTTGCAATCGGTGTACCGACGAAGCAAAAGTCGTCAGCAGTACCCGTCCCGTTGCTTGAGCGATAATTCTGTCTAAATTCGGAGCGACAGAACGTTCTGAAGCGGTAAAACCGGGAACTTCCGAGTTAGTAGAATCGCTGATCAAGCACAGCACGCCTCTCTCGCCGTATTCCGCCAGCTTTTGCAAATCGAAATGCTCGCCGTCTACAGGAGTGTGGTCAATTTTAAAGTCTCCGGTGTGGATGATAATTCCGACTGGAGTGTGAATCGCCACCGTAAAGCTGTCGGCCATTGAGTGAGTGTTGCGGATGTATTCGACTAAGAAATTCTTGCCAATTCTCACCGTATCCCGCGGTCTAACTGTCCTTAATTCTGTGCGGTGAGATACTCCCGCTTCTTCCAATTTTCCGGCGAGCAAAGCCATCGCCAAACGCGGGCCGTAAATGACGGGAATTTCAAATTGTTTGAGGTGATAAGGGATGCCGCCGATGTGGTCTTCGTGACCGTGAGTCACGATCATACCTTTAATTTTGTGGCTGTTTTCCCGCAGGTAAGTCATGTCTGGGAGGACAATATTTACACCGTGCATTCCATCTGTCGGGAATGCTAAACCTGCATCTAAAAGAATTATTTCGTCACCGTACTCGAACACGCAAGTGTTTTTTCCAATTTCGTGCAGCCCGCCGAGGGGAATAACTTTTAGAGCCGATGCAGTTGTATTTTTGATCATGCGTATCCTTTGTTAGTTATTTTTGTTATTTGTCTGTTGTCTGTTGTCTGTTGTCTGTCGTCTGTCGTTCGTTGGTAGGGCGATTTTTTTCCACATATTTATGATGGAAAAAGCCCCGGCGGGTTTTACTATACCCGTGTAGTCAGTTGTCTTTTGCCTTCAGTCTTTCATCCTCTGTCTTTGGTCGATCGCTATTAGCTAATTACTAACAGTTAATGACTGATGACTGATGACTAATGACTAATGACTCATTACAACTAATATTCAGTTGTCTGAAAACTCGTTCTCACCTATCTAGCTAGTAGATATTGCTGCTAGCTTATCCAGTACGTCCTTTAACTTTTGAGTTACCTCAACGGGCGGATCGCACAGGGGCGGACGGGTGGAACCTACATCCCAGCCTTGAAGTTTGAGAGCTGCTTTGACGGGAATGGGATTTGTGGTGAGAAAGAGAGCTTTAAACAAGTCAAAAAGTTGCAAGTGAATCTGGGTAGCGACTTGAACTTGACCGGTCTCGAAAGCTTCGATCATCTGTTGCAGTTGCTCTCCTACCAGGTGGCTGGCTACGCTAACTACACCAGATCCTCCTACCGCCAACATGGGCAAGGTTAGGGAATCATCTCCAGCATATATGGCAAATTCAGGTGGTGTCAAGCGTCGAATTTGGCTGGCTTGATCCAAGTTGCCACTTGCTTCTTTTACTGCCACAATGTTGGGGATTTCTGCCAGTCGAGCTACTGTTTCCGGCAACATATTTTGGCCTGTGCGACCGGGGATGTTATATAACATTATAGGCAATTCTGGAGCAGATTGCGCGATCGCCCGAAAATGATTGTACAAACCTTCTTGCGGCGGCTTGTTGTAATAAGGAACCACCTGCAAGCACCCGTCCAATCCTAGTTTAGCTGCTTTTTTCGTAGCTGCCACTGCTTCTGAAGTAGAATTCGATCCGGCTCCTGCTATTACCAAGGCTTTACCGGCTACTGCCTTTTGCACCACCTGAAATAATTCGTACTCTTCATCCCAGCTCATAGTGGGAGACTCGCCTGTAGTTCCGCACACTACCAAGCTGTCCGTACCGCGATCGGCTAAATGAACTGCCAACCGTTCTGCTACTGCATAGTTAACGCTGCCGTCTTCCTTAAACGGCGTAATCATTGCAGTCAGAACCCGTCCAAACTTTACCACACTTTCTCCGATTTTAGACTGTTGATTTTTGATGTTAACTTTTTGATTTTAGATCGAAGGTTTATCTAAAGTCGCCATTTCTCTTGCCAAATTGCCAGCCTCAGCCTCAGTCGATTTGAGATTTGAGATTTGAGATTTACTTGCTGCAGATTTATCTGGGAGCTTAACTCGATCCTAAAATTTTTGGTTCTTTACGACTTAAGTAGGAAGCTTGTCTCCGTTTTTTTTTGCCGAGTCCAGCTTAATTATAAGCAGCGGCTGCTTTGATTCGCAACAAATCTTTTTCGGCTAGCAACTCAGCTATCTGCACCGCATTTAAAGCCGCCCCTTTGCGAATTTGATCGCCGCACAGCCACATCTCCAACCCGCAGGGGTGAGAAATATCTTGGCGAATCCTGCCGACTAACACCTCATCCTTACCGCTGGCCTCTACAGGCATCGGGAAATAATTAGCTTGCCAGTCTTCTACCAGCTTAACCCCGATCGCCCGCTTTAAGATTTCCCTGGCCTCGATCGGACTAAAAGGCTCTGCAAACTCTAGATTAATCGCTTCGGAATGGGCGCGAAGTACGGGAACCCGCACGCAAGTTGCAGTAATTCTGATTTTGTCCGTACCGAAAATCTTCCGAGTTTCGTTTAGCATTTTCATCTCTTCCTCACAATACCCCAAATCGTTAATCGGCGTATTGTGCGGAAACAAATTAAAAGCTAAGGGGTAAGGAAATATCTCGGTTTTGGGAGTTTCCCCAGCCAAAATTGCTCTGGCTTGAGCTTTCGTTTCCTCCATTGCTCTGGCTCCCGCGCCGCTAGCAGACTGGTAAGTCGCTACAACTATGCGCTGCACAGGCCTAACTTTGTGAAGCGGCCAAACGGCAACTGCCATCAAAATCGTCGTGCAGTTGGGATTAGCAATTATACCTCGGTGAGCTGCCACCGCTTCGGGATTGACTTCGGGAACCACTAGCGGCACCGTCGCATCCATGCGGAAAGCGCTGGAATTGTCGATTACCACTGCCCCAGCGGCCACGGCTTTCGGAGCCCATAGTTTAGAAGCAGAACCGCCGGCGGAGGCGAGCACTAGATCTACATTATCGAACGATCGCTCCGAAACTGCTTCGACCGTCAGCATCTCGCCGCCAAAGGGCACTTTTGTGCCTGCTGAGCGCTCCGAAGCCAACAGCTTCAATTCAGAAATCGGAAATTTCCGGCTGTACAGGAGTTCTAGCAACTCGGCACCGACTGCGCCGGTGGCTCCTAATATGGCAACTCGGTAGGATTGAGACAAATTAGTTTCCTCCAAAAATTATAGTTTCTGCGATCGAAATCAAAAATTTAAATAACCGCGCCGCAAGCTGTTGCGCCTGAGAGATTGTGTATGGCGAATCAGGGGGAGAGAGTCCGAGAGTCCGAGAGTCCGAGAGTCCGAGGGGGAGAGGATTTTTAAGCTGTTCTGGAAATATACAATTTAAATTTACAATAGCTTATCAAACTTAATTAATTTTAGGCGACATCAGGGCGCGAGCCGATGGTAGAGGTGCAGTTAACCGCAGCGGTCGATCGCACTCAATCCCAGTTTAGCATCTTTCGTCGTTAGCGAAGCTTGCAGAAGAGGATCGTCCGCGTCCAATTGGGAGCATCTCAGTTTTGCAAAAAGGATTTTTTTATGATAGTGCGAGCGTCCCCGCTCGCGAGTTGTACAATACGCGAGCGTCCCCGCTCGCACGATGAATGCAAAACTGAGATGCTCCCGTCCAATTCGCATCCGGTTAGCTTTTGGGATCTACCTGCATTTTAGCAGGCGCATCCTTTGATGGCAGCGCCGATCGTCCCGGCCACATTGACATCAGAGGGCGATTTGTGCTATTGTGCATCGGCGATTGGTGGATTTAAC
>JBBSNU010000284.1:0-6696 GCA_038260455.1 Chroococcales cyanobacterium
AACGGATTTAAGGGATTTAACGCATGGATGTTCGGGAAATATTTTTCCGATTCTCCCCCTCAGACCATTTCCCCCTTTCCCCCTCGGACTATTCTCCCCATCTCCCCATCTTCCGGGTGCATCTGGTGTTTTGCATTTGTAGTGCGAGCGTCCCCGCTCGCGTGCTGTGTAAAGCACGCGAGCTCGCGACAGCTCGCACTACAAATGCAAAACTGAGATGCACCCGGAAGATGGGGAGATGGGGAGAATAGTCCGATCGGGAAAGAGGGAGATAGTCTAAAGGGGAGAATCGGAAAAATATTTCCCGAACATCCATGCGTTAAACCCCTTAAATCCGTTATCAAATCCGTTGGCGAACGGCATTCTGCATTCTACATAATATCTTTGATTAGTTTTGCCTATTAGCCAGGATTAAATTTTCTGAATGTTAGCACAAGTAATTTTGTACTATATTAGTTGATAGCGGATTATTGTCCAAATTAAATTCATTTTTTATACAGGCATCTACTCTAACACTTGCCCCCACACTCACAAGTGACCAACATTATGCAGACTTCCTCGAATTCTTCTAAATTTAATAACGGCGATCGCCATAACGAAGACAACTCACCTTTGTTAAGCAGCGAAGCACGCTATAAAAACTTAGTAGCTAATATTCCCGGTGCTGTCTACCGCTGTACCTGCGACGGTACGGGCGACGGCGGATTAACAACACGGACAATGGCGTTTTTGAGCGAAGCAATTCAAGAAATATCAGGCTATCCATCTTCTGATTTTATCAACGATCGCGTCCGTTCTTTTGCCAGCATTATCCATCCTCAAGACTGCAAAAATGTGGATGCTGCTGTCCAAAAAAGTGTAGCAACAAAAACTCCGTACATCCTTGAATACCGTATTGTCCGGGCTGACGGCGAAATTAGCTGGGTTTGTGAAAAAGGCCGCTCTGTTGGCTGCGAGGTGGATGAGGCTAGAGGAAAACAAGAGGGACAAGGGGAAATTGAGGGGTTTTGGTCTGCTGCAGATTCGCCGGTTTCGCCCGCAAATTCTCAGTCTCGGGTTTTCTATCTCGACGGAGTGATTTTGGATATTACGGAGCGAAAGCAAGCTGAGGAAAAGCTGCGAAACACAGAAGATTTTCTGAATGCGGTACTGCAAAATCTGCCGGTTAGCGTGTTTATTAAAGATGCTGCGGAACAAAAATTTATTTATTGGAATAAAGCTAGCGAAAATTTATTTGGCTATTCCAGCGATGAAGTGCTTGATAACAATGCTGCTGATTTGTTGGCAGCAGAGCAGGCGAATTACTTGCAAACACAAGATTTAGAAGTATTTGCTACGGGAAAATGTGTGGATTTGCCAGAACAAACTATCCAACTACCGCGCCGGGGAAAGCGGATTTTGCACACGAAAAAAGTTCCTTTGTTTGACAGTTCCGGCGCGCCTAAGTACATTCTGGGTATTGCTCAAGATATTACGGAAAGTAAAAAAACTGAAACAGAATTGTTGCGGTTGGCGATCGTTGCTCAAAAAACGCAAAATGGTGTGATTATTACTGACGATCGAGGCTGCATTGAATGGGTGAATGAAGGGTTTACTCGGATTAGTGGTTACAACCTAGCAGAAGTGCTGGGAAAAAAACCGGGTGATGTGCTGCAAGGCCCTCAAACTGACCCGTTAACTATTGCTCAAATGCGATCGGCTTTGGCGACAGGCGAACCGTTTAATCAGGAAATTTACAATTACACCAAGGATGGAAAAGGTTATTGGGTGGCGATGTCGATCGTGCCGATTTATCAAGAAACTGGGAAACTAGAAGGTTTTATTGCGGTAGAAACTGATATTACCGATCGCAAGCAAGCAGAGGCAACAGTCAGGGAGAGCGAGAGTTATTACCGCTGCATTGTCGAGACGGCTTCGGAGGGCGTTTGGATGTTTGACGCTGACAGCATCACGACTTTTGCTAACTCTCGGATGGCCGAAATGCTGGGGTATGCTGTGGAGGAAATGCTGGGGCGATCGCTATTTGAGTTTATCGACGCCGAGGCGAGGGAAATAGCTGAAAGTTACGTAAAGCGCAGGCGACAAGGCATTCGGGAACGCCACGATTTTAAGTTTACTCGCTCTGATGGCTCTCACTTGTGGGCGATCGTCTCGGCGACACCGATGTTAGATGACAAAGGCGAATTTTCAGGTGTTTTGCGGATGATTACCGATATTAGCGATCGCAAACAAGCCGAAGCCGAATTGCGACAAACTCTCCAAGAATTAGAATTTGAAAAATTTGCATTAGATGAATCTGCGATCGTCTCGAATACCGACGAATTCGGCGCCATTACCTATGTCAACGACCAATTTTGCGAACTCTTTAAATACAATCGAGAAGAATTGATCGGCAAAACCCACAGACTTGTCAATTCAGCTTATCATTCACCGGATTTTTTCAAGCATCTTTGGTCTACCATTCGCCAAGGAAATGTTTGGCGGGGAGAGATGAAAAATCAAGCTAAAGACGGCACTTTATTCTGGTTGGATACAACTATTGTACCTTGCTTAAATTCCAACGGAGAACCCCATCAATATGTAGCAATTCGCAAAGATATTACCGATCGCAAACAAGCAGAAGAAGCAGTGCGCCTTTCAGAAAGTCAATTGAGGAATAAAAATGAAGAACTTGCAAAAGCGTTGCGGGACGTGCACAAAACTCAAAGCATGATGGTTCAAAATGAAAAAATGGTGAGTTTGGGGCAGTTAGTAGCTGGTGTAGCTCACGAAATCAACAATCCAGTTAGCTTTATTTACGGCAACGTCATGCACGCTGACGATTACTTTAAAGATTTGCTAAAAATGCTGCAACTTTACCAGCAGGAATATCCTCAACCGACTGCAGCAATTAAACAAGAGATAGAGGATGTAGATTTAAATTTTCTGCTCAAAGATTTGCCAAAACTGTTAACATCGATGAAAATGGGAGCAGAGCGAATTCGCCAAATTGTGCTGTCGCTGAAGAATTTCTCGCGATTGGACGAAGCCGAACAAAAGCAGGTTGACATTCACGAAGGGATTGACAGCACTTTGTTGATTTTGCAGCACAGGTTCAAAGAAACGGCAGGACATCCGAAAATTACGCTAGTTAAAGAGTTCGGTGATTTGCCTCGCGTACAGTGTTATGCCGGACAGTTGAATCAGGTTTTTATGAATATTATCGGTAATGCAATAGATGCTTTGGAAGAAGCAATGGAGACGGGACAGTGGGCAGATGGGGAACTTGCGCCTATTCCTTCTTGTCCTTCGCCGACGCTGCAGATTTGTACTGGTGTAAAATACGAACAGGATGCTGTTTCGGATGATTCTATTCAGAATCCTTCTCATATTGTGATTCGGATTGCTGACAACGGGCCGGGGATTCCGCCAGAGGTTCATCAAAGGCTGTTCGATCCGTTTTTTACTACGAAAGAACCGGGTAAAGGTACGGGTTTGGGGTTGTCTATCAGCTATCAAATTGTGGTGGAAAAGCACGGCGGTGAGCTTAAATGTCATTCTGCACCTGGTCAAGGTACGGAATTTGCGATCGAGATTCCTGTCGCTAGAAGTCATTAGTCATTAGTCATTAGTCCAACGTCCAACGTCATTTTGTAGGGGCGGGTTTAGCTAAGAATATATGATACAAATGACTAAAAAAAAGGCAAAACCCGCCCTCCGTCATTAGTCATTAGTCCAACGTCATTAGCATTTTGTAGGGGCGGGTTTAGCTAAGAATATATGATACAAATGACTAAAACAAGACCAAACCCGCCCTCTGCTCCTGCCGTCATTAGTCATTAATCATTAACATTTTTTAGGGGCGGGTTTAGCTAAGAATATATGATATAAATGACTAAAACAAGGCAAAACCCGCCCTCTGCTCCTGCCGTCATTAGTCCAACGTCATTAGTCCAACGTCATTAGTTAGTAGTTTACTTAATTTACCATTACCAATGAATTACAAAGTAATTTACGACGGCAATTGCAATCTCTGCGTCACCTTGGTGCAGTTACTGGAAAACTTAGATCGAGGGCAGAATTTTGAGTATATTTCTATGCAAGATTTAGAGGGATTAGATCGCTTTGGTATAACTTCTGGCGACTGCGAAATGGGGATGATTTTGATAGATGCACGGAATCCAGAAAAACGCTGGCAAGGTAGCGATGCGGCGGAGGAAATCGGGCGGATATTGCCTGCTGGTGAGGTGTTTGTGGCTGCTTACCGCGCTATGCCGGGGATGAAGTGGATGGGCGATCGCCTGTACGAACAAGTCCGCGATAACCGCTATACTTTGTTTGGCAAGCGATCGACAACTTACAAATCTGTTTATGCAGTTGGCTGTAGGTCGATCGACAATTGCGAAAATTCCGACTTAAAATCCGGTTCGTAGTGAAATAGCGTAGATACTTTCAGGTGCGTCGCTATGAGATGATCTATTTTGCTTGACAGATTTTCGATGGCGACACACCCTACGACTATTAACACCAGATTTAATATCAGCTATTAAACAAATTGAATATCTCGCGGCAAAAGTGTTTAAGCTTTTCGGCTGACTCCGCAACTGGTTCAGTTTCACCCACAAAACCCCAATTTTCCACGGTAGAAAAGCGCCACTGCTGACCGCTATGATCGTAACCGGCTGCCTCAACTCCGATCGCCCGCCGAGATCCTTCGACTGGATCTTGGTAAAATCGGATTTGAATCAGGATGCTGCGGCTTTGCAACCAGCGGCTTCTACCGGGGAAATGGAAGCCAATGTCGATCGAATCTGGATCGACAAGTTCCCTGGTATCCCGATCATTCATCCAAGGTTTCAAATCGACTTTCACATCCGGGAATTCCGACTTGAATAAATTAACAACCGCAGCAATTTTGCTAGCTAATTCTATATTTCTGGCTTGTTCGGCAGCGTTCACTAGAAAAACTCCTATCAAATACAGTTATGACATCATTTAGCTAACAATGTAACTGCATATTGCCTGCTTTAAACGGTAAACAGTGGACTATTTGATAGATTACAGTTCGCGATTGCACGGGTGGCCAGAAACCGGGTTTTTTTACGAAAAGACGTGTTACAGCCGACAATTCAGGTAAAAACCCGGTTTCTTTTGTATTGATGCGTCCAATCTGCTGTATTTTCCTAGGCTGCATAAATTTTAGTCGATCGACCAGGCGATCGCAAATTGGGTACCTCCACCCAACACAGATTTGCAACTGGGTTTACCGCCGTGGGTTTCTTGCACGCTTTGGCCGCTGATAGACAGCCCCAAACCCTTACCCTTTCTAACTCCTTTGGTAGTAAACCAGCAGTCAAATATTTTCGCCTTCACATCCGCTGACATCCCTTGGTAGAGTTATAGCAGTTCGATCGATCCTTCAATCCTTCAATCCTTCAATATATAGCGGTTCTCAAGCGTGGTGAGGATAGTCCTATGCCCTATGCCCTATGCCCTATGCCCTATGCCCTATGCCGTTCGCGTACCTAATATGAGAGCTCGAAAGGCTATACTTCTTGCATAAATCTTCGATTACTTCAACCGCAGATCGAAGGCAGATAAACACAGATGCAACGCAGATTTTTTAGACTATTTGTGGCTATTACAAGAGGTACGCTAAAAATATTTTGCCTGCCATCCACCAGACGACAATTAAGATTATTTTGGGGATAATTTTCAATCGGTGACTACGGTAACTTCGCGATATTCTGCAAGAGATTTAGTCTCCGGCAAAATACGCACGCGGGCGAATTTTAAACCGCTGACTCCTTGCAGTGATTCTACCATCCCAGTCTGAACTTTTGCCTCTACCCAACCTTCCCGGGACAAGTAGCGCAAGTATTGTTGGTATTCTTCCCATTCGTCTTCGGTTGAATAAACCACGGTTAGCATTCCTGACTGGGTAATTCGCTCTTTTGCATCTTGGTCAACGGCTTTTTCTATCCGCTTTTTGACGAGTTCGTAGCGGATGTCGCGGGTGCCTTTGACATCGAACATTTTTTCGGTGTTTTCGTTGTGAAAAATGTCGATTGTGGTATTCTGCACTAAAACTAAATGGGCGAGTTCCATGTTAATTTGACACTCGGCTTGCAGGCGAAAAACTGTGCGGCCACAGTCGCAAATTGCTCGCAGTTGTTCGTAGCGCAAACTGTGCAAATGAAACTGGCTGAATTTGGAATCGATCGACTTTCCGATATAAATCATGTGATCCATGCCGTCAGTGCATTCGATGTCGCAGTAGTGGGGGATGATTTGCTGCATTTTTTCTTGCCAGCGGGCCCAGATTTCTTGGAGTTTAGTGCCGATTAGGTTCAACATTTGATCGTAGCGGGTACGATCGCTATAAACGCAATTGTGTTCGTTGTCGCAGGCGGCTCGGTAAGCTTCAACTGCTGCCAGAACCGTAGGCCCGCACTGTACAAAGTAGTCAAAATACACTTCTAAACGCTCGTTTAAATACTCGGCTGCTCGCACTTCCATATCGACTGTTACTTTTTGTTTTAAATGCTCGATGTAGTCGAGCAAGTCGAGCCGCATTTGCTCGCCGAGATGGGTAGTTTGTGTTTGGCAAACGGCATCGGCTATGGCTAAACCCAAGCGGAATTGTTCGAGCAAATCTGTTTGAATGGCTCGGTTTCTTTCGTCGCTGGAACCGCGAATGTCGGAAATTCCGTACAG
>JBBSNU010000285.1:0-6653 GCA_038260455.1 Chroococcales cyanobacterium
ATTGCTATTTTAGCCTCGTTAGCTTTTGGTGGACGCATCAAATTAGCAGATATTCACTGCGAAGGTATCAGACAAGTTAGTGCGGCTGATATTGACTACGCCGATAAGCTGGGATTTGTGATTAAATTGTTGGCTATTGCTGAGGAAAAATCCCAAAGTTCCGAGCAAAATGGGGATGCAGAAGGGGAACTTCTCTCGATTCGGGTGCATCCTACTTTTGTGCCGAAAACTCATCCGCTGGCGAGTGTTAACGGGGTTTATAACGCAATTTTAGTCGAAGGAGATGCGATCGGGCAATTGATGCTGTACGGGCGCGGTGCCGGGGCTGGGCCCACAGCTAGCGCGGTGGTATCGGATATTTTGAATGTGGCGGCCATCCTGAAAACTGAAACTGTTCCGATTCCCCATCCTTTGCTAAGTTGCACTCACCAACACTACTGCAAAATTGCTGAAATGCAGGAACTTGTGACTCGGTTTTACGCCCGTTTTCTGACGCGCGACAATCCGGGGGTAATTGGTAAACTAGGGACTTGTTTTGGCAACCACAAAGTTAGTTTGGAGTCCATTGTGCAAACTGGAATTCACGGCAATTTAGCAGAAATTGTGGTGGTTACTCACGATGTGAAGGAAGGTAATTTTCAGCAAGCGCTTGCTGAAATTCGGGCGATGGAAGCTGTCGATAGTATTGCGAGCACTTTGCGAGTTTTGTAAGGATTGCGCGAAGTTTATGTGTGCTTATACATGAGCTAACCGTAGGGTGCGTCAGTGGGGGAAAACCAAATTTTTCTTACTAACCTTAAGACTGACGCACCTACAGCTACGAACCTTTTTCAGCTAACCGTAGGGTGCGTCAGTGGGGGAAAACCAAATTTTTCTTACTAACCTTAAGACTGACGCACCCTACAGCATAGTCTTTAGTTTAGTATGGATCAATAAAATTGGATTTTGTCGATCGCCCTACAGGAAGGCACTTGCTAGATTCTATCTACGAAAAGTTTGCCAAACCCCAACTCCACGATACTCTTAAACCTAATAATCCGTCAATTTATGTTCGGCACGAAGAGGGGCAAGTTGTTGATGGAGATTATACCATAGAAAAAGTCTTTGAAGACACTCGCACTGGTTTTTATGCTGAAAGTCGCCTTCCCGTTTCTGGGAACAATCCGCCCGTGCTCGTGATTCGCGGCTACGGTTCTTGGTATCCTTTCGATCGCGTTTTGGAAGATACGCCCGATGTATTTATGGCAAAACTAGAACGCCAGTTAACCTCGGCGGAAACTGTAGGCGCTGTTGATTGGATCAAACAGCAATTTCACAACGGAAAGCCGGCGGATGTCATCGGAGAAAGTTTGGGCGGCAAAGTTGCTCAACAAATTGTAGCAAAATACCCGGATTATTTGCGATCGACTGTAAGTTTTAATTCTGTGGGCGTTTCGGAAAATTTAGCTCAAACTTCCACCGCTAAGAATGTTTTTCACTACTTTAGTTTAGGCGAAAGGTATGCTTTCTGGGCAAATGAAGGCGATTACATACCGGGAACAATTTTTGTGATTTCCCAGAAAGGGGAAAATTGTTGTTACAAGCTAGAAGAGGCGATCGTCCGAATGGCTCATTTTGAAGGCAAGTTTCGCAAAAGGCGAGTCCTCGTGGTAATATTGGCTCAGTTGCTTTTGGTAAATCGGCATAATGCGATCGTCCTCAACAAGAAAAAGCCGGTAGTCGTTCAGATCGATCGCGCTCAATTGCAAATTTTCCGAAAAAGTCGCTTTGTTTAAACTCAGACAGAATTGCTTCAGGTAGCAGATGGCTGATTTTCCCGCGCTGCGGCGGCGAGTACCAGACAAAGCGCTGCGATCGCTTTTTCCCACTCTTCCTTGACGGCGGTGGGTTGAACCTCATCAAAGGCGCTAACCAAGCGAGGAATCGATCTTTCTAATGCTTTGCTGGGAATCGATTTGTGCAATTCAACTAAACGAGTTAAACTTTCTTGATTTTTCAGAAAACCGACTACCCATTTGGTAGCATGATCGGGACTATCAGGAACATTTTTAAGACCTAATTCTGTTTGCAACCAGTCGTAAAAAGGCGGCAGCTTTTTGGCTAAAACAGCTCCAGCAGTGGGCAAAGTTTCTTTGAGCAAAGCAGTATCGAGACTTCCCAAAAGTTGATTTAACTCCGGTGATTCCAGCAAGCTAGTTAATGGAAGCGAAAGCATGGCTTCAGCATCCTCGGGGGATACATTTAAAGTCCGCGAAAATGTTTGCAGCATGGGATAGTATTTGGTATGGATGACTTTTTCACTATAACAATAACACGCCGCACTGAATGTGAGCTACCTCATATTCAGCAATTTTGATGGGAAATAATTAAATTGAACCCATTTTTTTTAGGCTAGCAACTCATCGACGGCAATACTAAAACCAGGCAAAACTATTTGAGTGCTGACAACTTCACCTCTTGCAAATAAAAGTCTCTGCTGTTGAGTAATACCAATTTTATAAAGATGTGCTGATGAAGTCTTAGCCCCCCCTTACTAAGGGGGGGTTGGGGGGGTAATATCTAGCGCTACTTTATGAAATTGGTATAACAACAACAATCAACTGACTCTCAGCAAGTAGATTTATTGACAAGAACTATTGAAAAAAATTATACATATCTGCGTATATCTGCGTTCATCTGCGGTTAAGAATTTGGCATTAAATCTAAACAAATTCTCCTTTCGCCACCATGACCACCTTACCACCAACCAAAACCTCTATTTCTTCCTGATTTCTTTGAGCTTTCAATAGCAGCAGCGAAGGTCTGCCAATCTCATAACCTTGTTCTACTCTCACATCAATCTTGGCTTCCCCGCAATAACCATATTCTACCAAATATCCAGCCAAACAGCCATTGGCACTCCCCGTCGCCGGGTCTTCGGGAATTCCTAGGGAAGGGGCGAAAACTCTGACGCTTAAATCATTAATGTCGCTGTAGGTTTCCGGGCAGAAAATTAAAATTTCTTTGGCTTCTGTGGTATTAATCAGTTCAAAATATTTGTCTAAGTTGACGTGAGCTTTTTTGAGCGATGCGAGGGTTTTTAACGGTACAATGATAAACGGGACTCCGGTGGAAACTTCTTGAATCGGGAATTTTGCATCAATTTCATCGACTTCTAAATTCAGGATGCTGGCGAGAGTTTCGGCTGATAAAACTTTACCGAATGTTGGCGGGTTTTGTCGCATCCATAAAATATCTGCGGATTGATTATGATAATTAAAGGTGACAGGAATTTGACCGACGGCTAAATTGAGCATTACCCGATCGACCTTTTCGCCAATTATCTCTTGCTGCAACACAAACGCAGTGCCCAACGTCGGATGACCGGCAAAGGGCAATTCCTTCTTGGGCGTGAATATCCGCACGTCGTAGCCGTTATTTCGCGGATCGGGCGATCGAATAAATGTGGTTTCAGAATAATTGATTTCCCTCGCTATCAGCAGCATTTCGGCCTCTGAGAGCTCGGCAACTCCAGCGCCGCAAAATACAGCTAGCTGGTTGCCTGCATATTTTGACTCGGCAAATACATCAACTATATAAAAATTCATATTTCCCTCTTGCAACAGTAGTTTTTAGTTAGGAGTTCTCAGAAACCGGGTTTTTTACGACAAGACGCGTTTTCACCCTCAAATTATCTAAAAAACCCGGTTTCTTTGGTTGTACGCGCTGACAAAGCCTTCCTTCTTCCTTCTTCCTTCTTCCTTCTTCCTTCTTCCTTCTAATTACTTCAAACAGCGAATTGCCTCCAACATCCCCCTCGCTTTATTCAGCGTTTCCTCATACTCCATATCCGGGTTAGAATCAGCCACCAAACCAGCGCCAGCTTGCACAGAAACCGAATGTTTATCGCCTTCTTGAGATCGAACAACCATAGTCCGAATTGCGATCGCACTATTCAACTGTCCCTCAAAATCATAATACCCGTAAACCCCAGAATAGGGGCCACGGCGACAACCTTCCAACTCGTGCACAATTTCCATAGCCCGAATCTTCGGAGCACCGCTAACCGTACCCGCCGGAAAACCAGCTTTCAACAAATCCCAAGCCGTCTTATCCTGGGCTAATTCTCCCACCACATTGCTCACAATGTGCATCACATGAGAATAACGCTCAATTCCCATTAATTCATCAACCTTTACAGTACCGCTGCGGCAAACTCTGCCTAAATCGTTCCTGCCCAAATCAACTAACATAACGTGTTCCGCAATTTCCTTCGGATCTTGCAGCAATTCCGCAGCCAAAGCATCATCTAATTCGGGAGTTTTGCCCCGGCGGCGCGTGCCGGCAATCGGCCGCAAAGTTGCAATCTTTTTGCCGTCAGCAGTGTTTTCCGCCTTCACCATAATCTCGGGACTAGAACCGATAATCTGCCAATCTCGGAAATTAAAATAAGCCATGTACGGAGAAGGATTAATCAGACGCAAAGAGCGGTAAAGTGCAAAAGGATCGCCTTTGTATTCAGCCTCCAGCCGCTGGGAAATCACTACCTGAAAAATATCTCCCGCTTTGATATAGTCCTTGGCTTTTAATACATTTGCACAATACTGTTCGCGAGAAATATTGCTGGTGTAAGCTAATTCTGTATTTCCACTTGTGGAACGGGCATCTTGCTCGTCCCTCGGCGGAGTCCATTCTATGAGAGTAGATTGCTGGGAAAGCGGCGATTTGAGCTTATTTACTAACTTACCAACCCGATCGCACGCTTGCCCATAAGCATCGGCCAAATCAACGCCAACCTCCCGCAAATCCGCATAGGCGACTGCCCAAATTTTCCGCTTCACCTGGTCGAAAATCAGCAAATTATCCACCTGCATCCACAATCCATCCGGCAAATCATTCTCGCTGGCTGGATGCACGGGAACTCGCGGTTCTATCCACTTAATTAACTCGTAACCCCAAAAACCGAATAACCCGCCAATTCCCGGCGGTAACTGTGGCAATTTCACCGGTTGATAAGACTCCAAACATTCAGTTAAAGCTACAAACGGATCGCCCGTAAATACTTTTTGCGAACCATCGCGGTAAACTTGAGTTGTGCGATCGCCCTTTGCCTCCAAAATCCACAACGGATCGCACCCTAAGAAACTATAACGCCCAAGTTTTTCCCCACCTTCTACCGACTCCAGCAGAAAACTGTAAGGTTGACCGGCACAAACCCGATACCACGCAGACACTGGCGTATCCAAATCAGCAACCCATTCTTGATACACGGGTACAAAATTGCCTTGTTTCGCCAGTTCCGAAAATTGTGAGAAATCGGGAAATATCATATATAGCAGTTGACAGTTGACAGTTGACAGTTGACAGTTGACAGGAATCAAATTGGAGAGCGATCGCTTGGGGATCTCAGGGGTCTCTTCATGAGGTGCTTTATGTCAATACCTTGAATGGCGGTTGCTATACTAACTTTACTTGCAATCAATAAACAAAAGACGGAAGCCAACATCCCTCCGGCGGTTGGTACTCGCCAACTGCCATCACCGCCATCGGCTTGAGGGCGCGCAGCCCCTCTTGCAAGCACCAACGAAACAAACTTGCGTACCTCAGCGGCAAGTGAAAAGAAAGCAATTCTTCGGAACTGTACGCAGCAGCCCCCAAGAGCAAAGCCTGCATATCGGCTTCAGTTTCCGCGACGCTGTGGCCCAAAGCCGACACCGCACAAGTATAAGCCACAATCCGACCTTGTTTGCAAGTAACGAAGGGAGAAAAGAAATTCAGGGCGTCTTCAATCTCCGAAGTTCGATCGCACCCGCATACTTTTTCGCACAAAGCCTGACATTCGCCCACATCCTCACCAGTCAGCGGCCGCACCTCAAACCCATACTGCGGCTGGCTGCGAAACTTCCCCTCCATTAACACGAAAGGTTCCTTCACCTCAAAACCCAGAGAAGCGTACAGCGACAGCGAAGCCATATTAAAAGATTCCTGAACCAAACGGATGCCTGCCGCGTCTTTTCCCCGTTCTAGCAAGGCTTTCATGATTTCTCGTCCCGCGCCGCGGCCCTGAAAAGCTCGATCGACACTGACGGGCCCGATACCGCGAATCGGGTTGCGTTCGTCCATAAAACCGCAGCCGACAACCGCACCATCACTCTCAGCTACGATGCCAAAAAAAACCGGACTTTCGATAAAAAGGCTAATAATCTCAGTTGAGAAATCCTGCGTCGGAAAATCTGTGTTAGGGAAGAAATGGCGATCGGAAATACCTTTAAAAGCTTCATAATTAATGCGAGCGCAAACATCAATATCATTTGGTGTTGCTCGCCTGATTGCGACATTCATTTTTACTTTAACGATTAAGTTTTAATTAGATTTCAAGTTTGCAGCAGTCGGGCGCTGCTGGTTGCTGTCAGCTAAACCCTCAAGTTATTGAAAAATATTGCTTTGATCGGAGTCTCGATGGGAGCATCTCATTTTTGGAAAAAGCCTTTTTTTTATTATAGTGCGAGCGTCCCCGAAGAGCGAAATGTAGATACGCGAGCATCCCCGAAGAGCGAAATGTAGATACGCGAGCATCCCCGCTTGCTTGTAGAACCAAGCGAGCGAGGACAGCACTAAAAAGCAAAACTGAGACTATCCAGTCTCGATCGCCCTCAATACCAAAAAAAATGGGG
>JBBSNU010000286.1:0-6649 GCA_038260455.1 Chroococcales cyanobacterium
TACTATGACACCGGGTAAATCTAGAATATTTGTCATTAACTTATTCATAATTTATTCTGCTGGCACAATTTTCATCAACACTTAACTAACATTTTAGCACAACAAGTACAGAAGAGCCGGAAACTATCAGTACGACAGGTAGCCTCTATGCAGAACTTTGGAAAGATAACCAATGGGAGCCAATCCCAAAACCAAAGTGCTCGAAAAGCAAGAGCCTGCGAGCTCGCGCTATTAGCCTTGGTGCACAATACGAATTATTTGCTGCTCTGATTGGTTATGATCGCCCGTTAAATAAAAACTCGCTATCGTCATAAAATTAAAATTAAACTGCTCAAAGAATCGCCGACTTTCCTGTTAAACAAAAACGCCGCACCATAGCTAAGCAGGCCAAGGAGGATGTCAATCAAAATAGTGGTATCGACAAGAGATAATCGTTAGATACTCGTCATCCACAGCATAAACTAATCGATTCGTATCATCAATTCGCCGCGACCAAAAACCAGCCAGATTCTCCCTCAGTGGTTCTGGCTTTCCGATCCCCTCAAACGGCAATAGGATTGTTGCCTCAATTAGCTTGTTAATTCGTTTTAACGTTTTCTTGTCTTGCCCTTGCCAATATAAATAATCGCCCCAAGCCTCATCCGTCCATGCTAACTTTCTAGTCATCCAACAAATTTCGCTCTACCACTTTCCCCTGCTTAAACTGAGCAATAGAACGCTCCAAATGGGCAGCATTGGCGGGAGATTTGAGTAAATGAACTGTTTCCAGCAAACTATTAAAGAACTCTAGCGACATCACCACGGCATCCTCCGCATCCCGTCTAGTGATGATGGTATAGTCCGTATCTTCCACTACTCTGTCTAAAACAGCCTTGAGGTTATTTCTCGCTTCGCTAAAAGAAACAATATTCATGTACTAGACACTTGTACTACTTACTGTACAAGTATAGCAATCCGCAATATATTCGGCAATCCCGATCTCATATCATGTCCGGTCAATTTACTGGTTCTATGGCTGGAGCGTGGGAACCGATGTAAGCGACCAAGAGCCGAAGCCGAGCGAAAATTAAATTCGAGGCTCTTGGTCGCTGTTGAGCGTTACTTTCGCTCCAGCCTGGTAACGAGTAAAACGAGTAATACCAATTTTTTATGAGGCTGCATAGAATCCGATCCCCCCTTAATAAGAGGGGACAAGATTCCGATCAAAGTCCCCCTTCTTAAGGGGGATGCGAGGGGGAGCGAGATATGTGCAACTTCACATTAAATTGGTATAAAACGAGTAAAAAACCAGTAAACGAGTAATAATTGAGGAGTAAAAAACTTAGATTTCTTCGTCTAAACCATCTACGTCATCTACATCATTTACATCATCTACATCATCTACATCATCTACCTCATCTACCTCAACAGGAGCGACAGAATTAGCAGAAACCACAGCACCAGTCTCAAGTTTCTTTTTAACTAGCTCCTCAATTTCATTTTTGAAATCGATGTTTTTCTCCATATGCTGGATCACTTTGTCTCGTCCTTGAGCTATGTTCTCTCCGTTGTAGCTATACCAAGAACCTTTTTTCAGAATTACTCCCATTTCGTCTGCC
This sequence comes from Chroococcales cyanobacterium, assembly GCA_038260455.1. GTDB lineage: Bacteria > Cyanobacteriota > Cyanobacteriia > Cyanobacteriales > Microcoleaceae > Microcoleus. Next base: position 1,599 of record JBBSNU010000286.1, read on the forward strand.
AAGTCAGTCAGACAGCCTAAAGTAGAAATTCCTTTGCCAAATACAATGTCAAATTCGGCAATGCGGAAAGGCGGAGCAACTTTATTTTTAGCAACTTTAACTTTCGTGCGGTTGCCGTATTCTTCTGTACCTTTTTTCAAGCTTTGAATGCGGCGAATGTCGAGCCGCACGCTGGCGTAGAATTTGAGTGCGTTACCGCCGGTTGTGGTTTCGGGGTTGCCGTAAGTTATGCCGATTTTCTGCCGCAATTGGTTGAGGAAAATGACGGTACAGCCGGATTTGCCGATGTTGCCGGTGATTTTGCGAAGCGCTTGACTCATCAAGCGCGCTTGCAAACCCATGTGGGAGTCGCCCATGTCGCCTTCGATTTCGGCGCGGGGCACGAGGGCGGCTACGGAGTCAATTACTACGATATCGACGGCGACGGAACGGACGAGTTGATCGACTATTTCTAGGCCCATTTCGCCGGTATCCGGCTGGGAAACTAAGAGATTTTCAATATCTACGCCTAAAGCTGAGGCGTAGGTGGGATCGAGGGCGTGTTCGGCATCGACGAAGGCTGCGATACCGCCGGATTTTTGGACTTCGGCGATCGCGTGGAGCGCTAGAGTAGTTTTACCGGAACTTTCCGGGCCGTAAATTTCAATAACTCGACCTTTTGGCAAACCGCCGCCCAAAGCGATGTCCAGTGTCAGGGCTCCGGTGGGGATGGTTTCTACCCTCATGCGAGTGGAGTCTCCCAATCGGACGATCGCTCCTTTGCCAAAGCTGCGCTCGATTTGGGACAATACGGAAGTTAAGGCTTTTTGCTTTTCTGTGTTTTCAGCAGTTTTTGTAGAAGCTTCTTTTTTTGCCATTTGCGGTACGCGGGTAGACCCCTTGCGGAGCTTGTTGATTAACTGTACAACACGTATGTTAGCAGTTATTTTTGGGGTCTGGAGGTTCTGGGAGGATTTGGTTTAAGATTCTTGATGGTGGCTTGCTTGAGACTGCTCCAGCTTCCAGAAGGCACTCATGTAGAATGTATTCGGCATCAGGCAGAGGGTAGAATTATTGTCGGTTGGGGTATGTACTGGGTATCGATCGCTCTTTAAGCTGTTGTGCATCCCAATTGTGGATGGTGATTGAGGGGGAGAGGGGGAGAGGGGGAGAGGGGGAGAGGGGGAGATGGGGAGATGGGGAGATGGGATCTTCGGCTTCGCGGGTAAAGATGGGGAGAAGATTTTTGATCGATCGTCGAAATATACAATTTAAATGCACAACAGCTTACCAGAACCCAAACGGGGGTGGATAGAAACCTGGTTTTTTCACAGCAATACACGGGTTGCAGCAGGCCAACCAGGTAAAAAACCCGCTTTCTGAGCGTAGTGGCGCGATCGTCCCCAGAGTCGATCTGCGCTGTTTCTGGGACGATCGCCACAATAAGGACAAGCATGGCTACAACACCTCAAGACACATCTGTTAATTCTCAAAATTCCCGGTGGCCGATGAGCTTACTGGCGATCGGTATTTTACTAGGAATCGGATTTCGGTTCTTCGAGCTCGATCGCAAACTTTACTGGCACGACGAAGTTTACACATCAATCCGCGCCGCTGGTTTCACCAGGCAAGAAATCGACGACGAACTATTCCAAAATCGAATTATTCCCGCACCAGAATTGCAGAAATATCAGCGGATAAAACCGGGAAGTACAGCAGCAGACACAATTCGTTCTTTAGCACTAGAAGACCCACAACATCCGCCTTTATACTTTCTCATGGCTCGTTGGTGGATGCAGCAATTTGGCAGTTCTCTAGCAGCATCCCGCAGTTTGCCAGCAATATTGAGTTTGCTGTCGCTGCCTTTGATGTACGCTTTAGCTCAGGAACTTTTCGCCTCAAAAAATGCGGCCTTAGTAGCAACAGCACTGTTAGCTTTATCTCCCTTTGACATCTTGTTTGCTCAGACAGCAAGGCAGTATAGTTTGCTGACAGCCACAGTTATTGGCAGCAGTTGGCTGCTGTTGAGAGCAGTGCGGTTGCGGGGCTGGCAAAATTGGGTCTATTACTCGATCGCGATCGCGATCGGTTTCTACACTCACCCTTTCTTCAGTTTAACACTCATCGGACACGGAGTTTTTATAATTTCTTGCTGGCTGTTTGTTAAAAAAAAGAAATTGCGAAGTCACCTCACTAATTCTCAATTTTTCTTAGCAGTAACAGCAGCTTTAATCTTATATCTGCCGTGGATTTACGTGCTGGCGACCAATCTCCAACGAGCCTCATCGACGACAGATTGGACGCGAGTCTCTCCTGGTTGGCTGTATCTAGCAAAACTGTGGACTCTCAGCTTTACAGCCTTATTTTTTGACTTCGACTTCGGCTTTGACAATATCTGGACTTATCTGCTGAGATTGCCATTTTTGCTATTAATTGCGGCAGCCCTTTACAAAATCTGCCGCCAAACTAGCAGTTCAACTAAACTGTTTATTTTAACATCAATTTTTGTACCTTTTTTGATACTAGCTTTACCTGATCTAATTCTCGGCGGCAAACGTTCCGCCGTCAGCCGCTATCTAATTTCTTGCTTTCCGGGAGTGCAGCTAGCAGTGGCTTACTTGCTCGCGAGTCATCTGAAAACTCAGCAGCGGTTTTGGCAAGTCGCTTTAGCCGGGATATTTACAGCAAGTATAGCATCCTGCACGCTCAGTGCTGTTTCTGATACTTCGTGGAGCAAAGACTTGAGCTATTTTAATGCTGAAGTTGCGAGAAATATTAACAAAGAGGCGATAGCTAACCGATCGATTAAAGATACAATTGTAATTAGCGATCGCGGCAACGATTTTACTAACATGGGAGATTTGCTCTCCCTGAGTTATTTGCTTGACAAAGATGTACGGCTGATGCTGCTGAGCCAGTCGCCCGAAATCGAGATGCTGAACAAATATTCGGCTCCTCTGGTGTTCCGCCCTTCGGAAAAATTGCGATCGGCATTCAAGCAAAATCAACGGCGGCTAGAACCTATATTGGAATATGCCAGACTTTTTCGAGTGCGGCGAGCTTCTTAGTTGTCCGTAGGGTGCGTCAGAAAAAAAATGTTTGATTTGCCTCAAATATTGGAACAAACGCACCTGAATATCATGTCAGATCGAACGACATAATAAAATTGGTTCGTAGTGAGGACTTTAGTCCGCATTCGTCAAAAAACCAAATAATAAAATTGGTTCGTAGTGAGGACTTTAGTCCGCATTCGTCAAAAAACCAAATAATAAAATTGGTTCGTAGTGAGGACTTTAGTCCGCATTCGTCAAAAAACCAAATAATAAGATAGGTTCGTAGTGAGGACTTTAGTCCGCAAATTCAAAGGACTAAAGTCCTCACTACAAACCTATCTGATTACAGGTAATTAACGAATATAATATAAGTCACCATTGTGCATTTGTGTCCTCAAGAATCCATCCTGTGTGTCAGAAAAAAACTGTTTGAGTTGTCTCAGGTATTTGGGATGACGCACGTTACACCATTAGCAAGCATTATTTGAATCATTAGGATTAAACGCCATGAAAGAGTTAAATAATTCATCTGCCGAATCTGTAGAATTTCGCAATCTTCAGACACAATTACGCGAAAAATGGCGAGCGAGCGAAGAATTTGACAGCGATGATTGTGACATTATCATCATTCCGTCTCTCAGCTTAGACCAGCAAGAAATCCAGAAAGTTGAGGGTGCTTACCACTATGAAGAGCGGCATTTATTTTCATTAATTCGCCTGCGAAATCCCCGCACGCGCTTAATTTACATTACCTCGCAACCGCTGCACCCAATGATTGTGGATTATTACCTGCAATTGCTCCCTGGTATTCCATTTTCTCACGCGCGCGATCGCCTTTTGCTGTTCTGTGCTTACGATGCTTCTGCTAAATCCCTGACTAAGAAAATTTTAGACCGCCCCCGGTTGATGGAACGCATCCGTCAAGCAGTGCGGCCGACAAAATCTTATATGGTTTGTTACAACTCGACTCCCTTGGAACGCGAGTTATCTGTTAAATTGGGAATTCCTTTGTGGGGCAGCGATCCGGATCTGCATTACTGGGGAACAAAAAGCGGTAGCAGGGAAATTTTTAAAGAATGTGGCGTGGCTTATCCTGACGGTTCCGAGTTGGTTTGGAATGCGGAAGATTTAGCGGAAGTTGCGGCAGATTTGTGGGAAAGGCAGCCACATTTGCAGCGGATAGTAATTAAATTAAATGAAGGTTTTTCGGGGGAAGGAAATGCAATTTTAGACCTTAAACCGATCGCAAGTAAAGCGCCGCAAGAAAGAGTTAAAGCAATTGGCGATAGCTTCCATAATTTGCGCTTTCAATCCACAGGCGAAACCTGGGAAAATTTCAGCAGCCGCATTCCCGAGTTAGGGGCAATTGCCGAAGCATTTATTGAGGGAGAAGAAAAGCGATCGCCCAGCGTTCAAGGTCGAATCGTCCCCAGCGGCGAAGTAGAAATTCTCTCAACCCACGACCAAATTTTAGGAGGCCCGGACAATCAAATTTTCTTGGGTTGCCAATTTCCGGCTGATGAATCCTATCGGCTGGCGTTGCAAGAATTGGGATGGAAAGTGGGGAAAAATTTAGCTGATAAAGGTGCTTTAGAGCGATTTGGAGTCGATGCTGTTGCCGTGCGACAAGATGATGGCACATGGGATATTCAAGCAATAGAAATTAATTTGCGGAAAGGAGGGACAACTCATCCGTTTATGGCTTTGAAGCTGTTAACAAACGGTCGTTACGATCGCACTACGGGATTGTTTTACAGCCAGCAGGGCCGTCCGAAATATTATGTGGCTTCGGACAATTTGAAAAAACAGCGGTATCGGGGATTGTTACCGAACGATTTGATGGATATTATTGCTGACAATCAACTGCATTTTGATAGCGGTACTGAGACGGGGAGCGTGTTTCATTTAATGGGTTGTTTGTCGGAGTTTGGCAAATTGGGATTGACGAGTATCGGCAATTCGCCGCAAGAAGCAGAGGAGATGTATAACAAAGTTGTGAAAGCGATCGATCGCGAAACA
>JBBSNU010000287.1:0-6648 GCA_038260455.1 Chroococcales cyanobacterium
GATCGTGTTTTCTTTGTCGATCGTAATTTTGCGGGCGGTACCGAGCATTTCTAGTGTTGCGGTATCAATGCTGAGTCCGACTTCTTCAGAAATCAGTTGACCGCCGGTGAGAACGGCGATATCTTGTAGCATAGCCTTGCGTCGATCGCCAAAACCAGGAGATTTGGTAGCTGCGACGTTCAACACGCCACGTGCTTTGTTGATTACCAAAGTTGCCAAAGCTTCGCCTTCAATATCTTCGGCGATAATTAGCAGCGGTTGACCGGTGCGGGCGACTTTTTCCAGAATCGGAATTAATTCTTGAATGGAATTAATTTTTTTGTCGGTGATCAGGATGCGAGCATTTTCATACTCAACTTCCATGCGATCGTTGTTGGTGACGAAATACGGCGAAAGATATCCGCGATCGTACTGCATCCCTTCGACAACTTCCAATTCTGTTAACAGAGATTTCGACTCTTCTACAGTAATTACGCCGTCTTTGGTGACTTTTTCCATTGCTTGGGCAATCATCGCGCCGACTTCTTCGTCGTTACCGGCGGAGATCGTGGCGACCTGAGCAATGGCAGCTCCTTCGACTGGTTTCGCCAATTTGGCGATTTCTAGGACTAAGTGGGCGATCGTTTTTTCAATACCGCGACGCAGCGCGACTGGATTTGCGCCTGCTGCGACGTTCTTCAAACCTTCGCGAATCAGGGATTGAGCGATCACCGTGGCGGTTGTAGTGCCGTCGCCTGCGATATCTTTAGTTTTGGAGGCGACTTCTTGAATTAAGCGAGCGCCGGCATTTTCCAGGGGGTCTTCGAGTTCGATTTCCCTAGCAACGGTGATACCGTCGTTAACGATTTGGGGAGCACCGTATTTTTTTTCTAATAGGACGTTCCGGCCTTTCGGGCCCAAGGTGATGCGGACTGCATCGGCGAGTTGATTTACCCCGCGTTCTAGTGCCCGCCTAGATTTGTCGCTAAATGCAACTATTTTGGTCATGTTTGTCTCCTTTGGCTTACATAGCCAATTTAGCACTCTCTGAGTCTGAGTGCTAAGCCGATCAATTTTTGATTGTAGCGCACCTCAACTGTGCGGGGGATGGCGGGGGCGGATTGGGGATGGCGGGGGCGGATTGGGGATGGCTCAGGACACGGCGCTGTGTCCAAGGCGTGTCAACTTAGCCCGCAAGACCGCCAGCGGTTTAAACCCCCCTCTTATAGCAAAAGTCCTCTGAAGAGGACTAATGAGTTCTTTAGTCCTCTTTAGAGGACTTTCGCTTTGAGGCGGGGGTTTAAACCCCCGCCGGACTGTGGGAAAGCGGGTTAAGCGGCTTAAGTTGACACGACTAGCGGGGGTTTAAACCCCCGCCGGACTGTGGGAAAGCGGGTTAAGCGGCTTAAGTTGACACGACTAAAGGTACTGCCGTGTCCTGATAGATATAATGTTGTTTGCGATCGATCGCTCGATCGGCTTTTACCTCAAGTCCAATCCCTAACATCCGTGACATCCCGTACATTGCTTGCTGCTGAACTTCTATCTCAAAATTACCCACTAACAAATGGCTCGTTATTCTCGACTGCAAAAACTCGGTTCTTATATGCGCCCCCACTGGAAACCAACATTCTGGGGCATTTTCTCACTATTAATTGTCAATGCTGTGGGCGTTTACATTCCCCTGCTGATTCGGAATTCCATTGACACTCTCCAAGTTGCCACTAAATTTGACCAAGTTTTCAACTACGTCCTCCTAATTCTGCTCCTCGCCTCAATTATGTGGGGAATTCGGATGGTGTCGCGGATTTTGCTGTTTGGCGTGGGCCGTCAAGTTGAATTTGACCTCAAACAGCAAATATTTAATCATTTATTAACATTAGAACCGTCTTATTTTGCTGTTAATACAGTAGGGGATTTAATTAACCGCGCTACTTCCGATTTAGACAACATTCGCCGCTTGGTGGGGTTTGCGGTGCTGAGTTTGGCGAATACAGCCTTTGCCTATGCTTTGACTTTCCCAGTGATGCTGGGGATTGATGTACGGCTGACGCTGTTGGCGATCGCAGTTTATCCTGTCATGCTAGTTTTGGTGCAGTTATTTAGCGACAAACTACGCATCCAGCAATTAGCCGTACAAGAAGAACTATCGACAATGAGCGATTTGATTCAGGAAGATATGAGCGGCATTTCCGTAATTAAAATCTACGCTCAAGAAGAAAACGAACGCCGCGCATTTCGCCATTCTAACGCCCAATTGCTATCAGCAAATTTGGAACTCGCAAAAACCAGAAACTTTCTTTTTCCGCTGCTGGGCGGTTTGGCAAGCATCAGCTTGTTAGTGCTGCTTTCTGCTGGCGGCGGCGCAATTGCTCAGGGCGAAATTAGCATCGGCGATTTTGTAGCGCTGCTGATTTATGTCGAGCGTTTGGTGTTTCCGACAGCGCTGTTGGGTTTCACAATTACTGCTTACCAGCGCGGAGAAGTCAGTGTCGATCGCATCGAAGCAATTTTGACTGTGGAAGCGCAAATTAAGGATGCTGTCGGTGCAGTTGAACTACCAACTCCAGTAATCGGCGAAATTGCAGCCAGCAACTTAAATTATACTTATCCCGGTGCTAAGACACCCGCGCTCAAGAATGTCAATTTTACCATAAAACCGGGGGAAACCGTCGCAGTTGTTGGGGCGATCGGCTCTGGAAAATCAACCTTAGCTAATGCACTGCCGCGCTTGCTAGATATCGATCCTGGTGAGTTATTTTTGGACGGGCACGATATTACCGAGGTGAAGTTGAACCAATTGCGCGGGGCGATCGCCTACGTGCCCCAAGAAAGCTTTTTGTTCGGCACTACCATCAAGAATAACATCCGCTACGGCAATCCTTTAGCAGAACAGCCAGAAGTTGAATCAGCAGCCAAACAAGCGCAAATTCACCCCGAAATCCTGAACTTTCCGCAGCAATACAAAACAGTTGTCGGCGAACGCGGCATTACCTTATCCGGCGGACAGCGGCAGCGGACAACATTAGCCAGGGCTTTGTTAGTTGACGCTCCCGTGCTAATTTTAGACGACGCTCTTTCCAGCGTAGACAATCAAACGGCTACCGATATTCTGCGTAACTTAGCAACAGGAACCGATCGCAAAACAGTGATTTTCATCTCGCATCAGATGTCTGCTGCTGCTACAGCCGATCGCATTTTCGTCATGGAAAAAGGAGAAATAGTCCAAAGCGGCACTCACGCAGAATTGGTAGGACAACCAGGGCTTTATCAGTATTTGTGGAACCAGCAAAAACTAGAGGAATTGCTGCATTAACTTTTACCCGTTTCCAACAGGTTTGTACTAAATACTTTACCAATTCCAATCCTATGGAAAGTGTTTATACAAATTCTCCATAAAGCTGCACTAAAATATTAAAGACTCCAGCCAAAAGTGCAAGAATTTGGGGAGAGCATCTCAATGAATGCAAAAAAAACAATTTCTTTACAGTCTTGTCCCCCTATCGCGGGGATCATCTCAGTTTTGAATTTATAGTGCGAGCTTAAGAGCTCGCGTCTTGTACAATACGCGAGTGGGGAAAGCACGCATTAAATCAAAAATGAGATGCTCCCATTGGCTGGGAGCATTTCATTTTTGTAAAAAGCATTTTTTTCTTATAGTGCGAGCTTAAGAGCTCGCGTATCGTATAATACGCGAGCTCTTAAGCTCGCACTATTAACTGCAAAACACCAGATGCTCCCTTCGCAAAAGCCCCAAAATGCTGTCCGCGAAGCAACCACGGGGGGAAAGCCCCTACATTGAGTTCCAGGTTATCCCTGCTTGACTTGGAAAAAAACCCGATTTTTCAAAGTCGCTCAAAAAAATGTAAAATGCTAACTTTGGTCGGGACTGGGAACTACAGACAGTGAAGTAGGATCTTGAGCATTAAAGATTTAGGGCGGTTGAAACCGCCGTCCGTCTAGCGATCAACTATTTTTTAACAATTTCCACTTAAACTTATGCAGCCACCTATTGCTATTGGAACTCTCCTACAAAACCGCTACCGCTTGGTGAGTATTTTAGGTCAAGGGGGATTTGGCCGCACTTATTTAGTAGAAGACGAGGGGCGGTTTAAAGAACGCTGCGCCCTAAAGGAATTGATTCCGATGCAAAGCGGGCCTTACGTTTTGGAAAAATCGAAGGAATTGTTTCAAAGAGAGGCGGCAATACTTTACCAAATTTCGCACCCGCAAATTCCCCAGTTTCGGGCAATATTTGAAGAGAATCAACGTTTGTTTTTAGTGCAGGATTACGTGGAAGGGATGACTTACCGCGAACTTTTGCTCGATCGCACTTCTGCAGGCGGCAAATTCAGCGAAGCCGAAGTCTTGGTATTTATCCGGCAAATGCTGCCCGTACTGGCTCACATCCACGCCCGCGGCATCATCCACCGCGACATCTCCCCTGAAAATATCATCCGCCGGGAAAACGACAAGTTGCCCGTGCTGATTGACTTTGGAGTGGTGAAAGAACTCGCCACCAAAGTCCAGTCTCCCGAAGGAACACCCCACGCGACAACAGTCGGTAAAATCGGCTACGCGCCGATGGAACAGTTGCAAAGCGGGCGCGCAACTGCCAGCAGCGACTTGTATGCTTTAGCTGTAACGGCGATCGTCCTGCTGACGGGCAAAGAACCGCAGGAATTGCTCGATCAAAGAACCTTGCAGTGGAATTGGCAGCAGCAAGTGCAGGTGAGCCCTGGCTTGGCTGCAGTGATCGATCGGATGTTAAATCGCTCTCCGGGCGATCGATATCAATCTGTCAGCGAAGTAGCCAAAGCACTCGACGGCCAAACCAACCCTCAGCCTAACCAGCCAACTTTACCGCCCGCGCCAGCAGTAGTGCCGTCAAACGCTTCGCTAATCGCAACGGTGGCCGTGGGCCGGCAGCCCGCTCCCGATCCCGATCCGATCGCCCCTAATTCTTACCCGCCAAACCAGCCTGACCCCCTAATTGAGCCTGCTGGCGGCTCTGTTTGGGACAATCCCGTTGCTGCGATCGGATTGCTAGCAGGCTTAGTAATCTTGACTGGCTTCGGTTCCTGGGCCTTAGTAGGCTCATTTCTCAACAAACCGACTCCCAAACCCACTCCGACACCACCACAAGTCATAACTCCGACACCGATACTAAATCCGATACCAAGCCCAGAACCATTACCAACCCCATTACCAACCCCAACCCCATTACCAGAACCAAGCCCGGAACCTTTACCAGAACCAAGCCCGGAACCTTTACCAGAACCAAGCCCGGAACCTTTACCAGAACCAAGCCCGGAACCATTACCAGAACCAAACCCGGAACCTTTACCAGAACCAAACCCGGAACCTTTACCAGAACCAAGCCCCGCGCCGACTCCGACACCCAAACCGACACCAGCACCGACACCCAAACCGACACCCGCGCCGACGCCCAAACCGACTCCGACACCCAAACCGACTCCGACACCCAAACCGACACCAGCACCGACTCCGACACCGAAACCGACACCCGCGCCGGAACCCGTACCAACTCCCGCACCGTCGCCGGAGCCCGCACCAACTCCCGCGCCGTCGCCGGAGCCCGCACCAACTCCCGCGCCGTCGCCGGAGCCCGCACCAACTCCCGCACCGTCGCCGGAACTCTAAACTTTTGGCAAAATTCCCCTAAACTGAAAGAGCAGCCAACGAAATTGTGTCCGATCGATTACCATAACAAAAACAGTTCGTAGTGCGGCATAAAGTCCGCACTACGAACCCATTTTAGATCGGTCAATTGACCGGATACGATATGATATCGCCAAAAAACGGATAAGAGTTTCCGACGAAAGTCGTCAGCAGTCCAAAATTTTAGACAACAGTTCAAGCTCCCACACCGAGCTGTGGATTAGAGCTAAAATATAAAATCTCAAATCTCAAATCTACAATCGACTTAGCTATTTGCCAATGAACTCGCTGCTAATTACTGGAACTGATACCGACGCGGGCAAAACTGTTTTGACCAGCGCTCTGGCTGCTTATTGGCAAATGTATTTCCCGCAGCGCAGTTTGGGAATTATGAAACCGCTGCAAACGGGAACGGGCGATCGCGAATTATACACCCGTTTGTTTAGCCTCGACCAATCCCCCGAAGAACTCAATCCGCTGCACTTTGATGCGCCTCTAGCACCGCCGGTGTCTGCGGAACGGGAGGGGAGACCGATCGAACTCGAAAAGGTCTGGACGGCGCTGCAAAGCCTGTGCGATCGCAAGGATTTTGTGTTGGTGGAAGCTTTGGGAGGGCTGGGTTCGCCTGTAACGCGGGAACTGACGGTGGCGGATATTGCCAGAGATTGGCGGCTGAGGGGAGTTTTGGTGGTACCTGTGAGGCTGGGGTCGATCGGGCAAGCTGTGGCGAATGTTGCTCTCGCCAGACACACGGGTTTTAAGCTCAGAGGAATTGTGCTTAATTGCGTTCAAGCTTGTTCAGAACAAGAAATTGCCGACTTGACACCAATAGATTTGATCCAATCGCTGACTCAAATGCCCGTGTTGGGTACTTTGCCATATTTAGATGACCCAAATGACTTGACAAAATTAGCAGCATCAGCTTCAGAATTAGATTTAGAGCGGTTGCTGCCTGGAGTTAATTTAATTCCTCAAAATTCTAAATAA
>JBBSNU010000288.1:0-6647 GCA_038260455.1 Chroococcales cyanobacterium
CTCTTTCTTCCAATTCGTCAGCATAGAGGAGGTTTGGCTGGAGCCAACTGTCTCTTGATGCTCGGACCACGCGATTGTGCGAGCAGCCAAAGCCTTGTTGTACACTAACCGTGCACACCCCATTGTCCGTCGCAAGAGATTTTCTTGCTGCGTAGTGGGATAGAATCGGTAGCGGTAGGCTTTTTCCATTCTCACACGTTAACACATTTTCTGTGATATTGTTGGTTTGAGGCAAGTCTTTTTGTAAAGCCGTCCTAAAAGGACGGGGTTTCTACCCATTTTTTTGATGATATCGCATCTTTGAGGGCGCCTAATGGCACGGCACCTCGGTCACGGCAAAAAAAAGGGGCGGACGCGATCGCACCAACTATCTATAATATCCTGTCCTGTCGATTCACAACGATAAAATTGGTTTGTAGTGCGGACTTTAGTCCGCTCCTGGTTGCGGACTAAAGTCCGCACTACGAACCCCGTCTCCCTCTAAAAAAGCGTAGGGCCCGATCGACAATGACCAGGCCCAATAATATGAGAGCTTTGTTTTTTCTAACAAACTAGATGTGTTTCCGGTAGAGAACAATTTCTTACTAGGGTTTACAACTTGTGCAGCTTTACTTTTAATCCGCAAGCACAATAAGTCTGACTCGACTGCGGTTTGGCTTGACTGCGCGATCGCTAGTTTTGCCACTATTCCAAGTTGTGTTCGGTTAATTTCTGCTGCGTCTGGGAATCTAGACCGGAGACACCATGCCTATATCCTCGAACTTTGTTTCTAAGTATAGCGACCTCCTGTTTCTTTCTGTCCCGGTGTCTATTATTAAGTTAGCACGAGCTTTCGGAGCAGTAAAGCACTATTTGCAAAACTTGATAGGTCTTTACATTACTACGTATAATGATATTAATATCCACATAGATGTAAGTTCTATTGCAATACGGTTCAGCTAAGCCTGATCCCCCTAGCCCCCCTTAAAAAGGGGGGGACAAGAGTTTTCTCAAAGTCCCCCTTCTTAAGGGGGATTTAGGGGGATCTCCGGGCAATAAACACTGTTAACTGAACTGCATAGAGTTCTATTGTTGCTACACCTTCAAATACTTAAGTGCTTTTGTCATGTCTATTTCTCCTAAATTTCTCAGTGGCAGCCAAATCCGCCAAACATTCCTCGACTTTTATGCCGATCGCGGACATAAAATATTACCGAGCGCTTCTTTGGTGCCCGAAGATCCGACAGTGTTGCTGACGATCGCCGGAATGCTACAATTCAAGCCGATATTTCTCGGTCAGCGCGCCGCCACTTCGCCGCGCGCCACCACTTCGCAAAAGTGCATCCGCACCAACGACATCGAAAACGTGGGCCGCACCGCCCGCCACCACACGTTTTTTGAGATGTTGGGCAATTTCAGTTTTGGGGATTATTTCAAGAAACAGGCGATCGCCTGGGCTTGGGAACTTTCCACCGAAGTTTTCGGTTTACCAGCGTCCAATTTAGTTGTTAGCGTTTTCCGCGAAGATGACGAAGCTTTTGCGATTTGGCGCGATGAAATTGGCATTCCGGGCGATCGAATTCAACGCATGGGAGAAGCAGACAATTTCTGGCAATCTGGCCCCACAGGCCCCTGCGGCCCTTGTTCTGAGATTTATTACGATTTCCACCCGGAAAGAGGCGATAATATCGACCTCGAAGATGATAGCAGGTTTATCGAATTTTATAACCTGGTTTTCATGCAGTACAATAAGGATGCAGAGGGCAATTTAACACCGCTGCAAAATCAAAATATTGATACTGGGCTGGGATTGGAACGGATGGCGCAAATCCTCCAGAAAGTCCCTAACAATTACGAAACAGATTTGATTTTTCCGATCGTCCAATCGGCGGCAGAGATTGCCGAAATTGATTACCACAATAGTGATGAAAATGTCAAGGTTTCGCTGAAAGTAATTGGCGACCATATTCGGGCGGTGGTGCACATGATTGCGGACGAAATTCGCGCGTCGAATGTGGGCCGGGGTTACATTTTGCGCCGGTTGATTCGCCGGGTGGTGCGCCACGGGCGGCTGATTGGAATTCAGGGCGAATTTACCGTGCGGGTGGCCGAAAGGGCGATCGCCCTTTCGGAAGCAGCTTATCCGAATGTGCGATCGCGCGAAGCTCAAATTAAGGCAGAATTGGCAAGGGAAGAGGCGCAGTTTCTCAAGACTTTGGAACGCGGAGAGAAGCTGTTGGAGGAAATTGTCGATCGCACAAAACAGCAAGCCAACCAACAAATCAGCGGTCAAGATGCTTTCACGCTTTATGATACCTACGGTTTCCCCTTAGAACTGACTCAAGAAATTGCTGAGGAACAGGGAATTACGGTTGACTTAGACGGCTTTGAAGCGGCGATGAAGGAACAGCAAACTCGCGCCAAAGAAGCTCATCAAACCATCGATTTGACCGTTCAGGGCTCATTGGACAAGTTGGCTGAAACAATCCAGGGAACTGAGTTTGTCGGTTATGCTGAATTGTCGAGTTTAGCTGAGATAAAAGTTATCTTAGTTGACGGTCAAGCTGTGGAATCTGCAGAGGCGGGAACCGAGGTACAAATTGTGTTGAACCAAACGCCGTTTTATGCTGAATCCGGCGGACAAATTGGCGATCGAGGTTATTTGCAAAGTGGAGAAAATGGTGATGGTTTGTTGGTGAGAGTTGATGACGTGAAGAAGGAATCGGATTTCTTCGTGCATTTCGGCTTGGTGGAACGGGGAATGCTGAAGGTTGGCGATAGTTTGACTGCGAAAATTGACAATAGCGGCCGCCGCCGAATTCAAGCCAACCACACAGCAACTCACTTATTACAGTCAGCTTTGCGAAAAATTGTGGATGATTCGATTTCCCAAGCGGGTTCCTTGGTATCGACGGAAAGATTGCGGTTTGACTTCAATTCTCCCCGCGCTGTGACAGCAGAAGAGGTGCAGAAAATTGAGGATTTAGTTAATAGTTGGATTGCGGAAGCCCACGCTGCGGATGTTGCAGAAATGCCGATCGCCCAAGCGAGGGAAAAAGGCGCTACAGCGATGTTTGGCGAGAAGTACGGCGACGTGGTGCGGGTAATCGATTTTCCCGGCGTTTCGATGGAATTGTGCGGCGGGACTCACGTCAGCAATACGGCTGAAATCGGGCTGTTTAAGATTGTTTCCGAGGCTGGGGTTGCGGCTGGTACTCGCCGGATTGAGGCGGTTTCGGGCCAGGCTGTTTTGGACTATTTGAATGTGCGTGACAGGGTTGTGCGCGATTTGGGCGATCGATTTAAGGCCAAGCCTGAAGAATTGCCCAACCGGATTACTAATTTGCAGAATGAGTTGAAGGATACTCAGAAGCAGTTGGCGGCTGTGAAGTCGGAATTGGCGATCGCGAAATCTGACCAGTTGCTGGGTGCGGCTGAGGCGATCGGTGAATTCAAAATCATTGTAGCTCAATTAGGAGATGTGGATGCAGAAGCGCTGAAAACTGCGGCGGAAAGGTTGCAGCAAAAGTTAGGAAATGCTGCGGTTGTTTTGGCTTCGGTTGCTGATGTGGATAAGGTTAGTTTGGTGGCTGCTTTTAGTCCTGAAGTTAATCGGAAGGGATTGCAAGCTGGCAAGTTTATCGGGGGAATTGCTCAACTTTGTGGCGGTAAAGGCGGCGGGCGGCCTAATTTGGCGCAGGCTGGGGGACGTGATGCTAGTAAGTTGCAGGAAGCCTTGGAAAGTGCTCGCAATCTGTTGGTTGAAGGCTTAGGTTGATCCGGGTTTTTCCTGCAGGCAACCAGGGGTTTTAACCCCCGTTTTCCCTGCGGGAAAGCACGTTATTTCTGCATATATCTGCGTTCATCCGCGTATAAGCTGTTGTGCATTTAAATTGTATATTTCGACGATCGATCAAAAATCTTCTCCCCCTCTCCCCCTCTCCCCCTCAATCACCATACACGATCTAGATGCACAACAGCTTATCCGCCTCTATCTGCAGTTGAAAATAAAAACTGCTGCAAAACTTAACTATTACTTTTCGCCCAAAATAGCATAAACCACAGTCTCTTCTTTTTTACCCCGCAATTGAATCGATCCTACTTTTTGCCCTTCGTAACGATCGCGCACGTAAGAAAAAGTCCTCCCCGTCACCAACAAATTAAAAGGACTATCAGAAACAATTTCCTTATTCATCGCCTCCAATCTAGAAGCAACATTGACCGCATCGCCGATCACAGAATAATTCAAACGCCGGGAACCGCCCACGCTACCGGCAATTAACTGTCCCGTATGCAAACCAATACCAAACTTAATTAAAGGTTTGCGTTCAATTCTCAGCTTCTGGTTAATTTCGTGCAGCTTTTCGTGCATCGCGATGCAGGCTGCAACTGCATTCAAAGCATCTTGTTGAATTTCTGAATATTCTGTGTGGCAAAAAGGCACGCCAAAAACTGCCATAATTGCATCGCCGATGTATTTATCGACAACGCCGCCGTGATCCATAATACAGTCGGTCATCGCTTCCAAATAATTGTTAAGCCAGGTGAGCAAATCCCGCGCGGGCATTTTTTCGGAAATCGAAGTAAAACTGCGAATATCCATAAACAACACAGTTGCTGTAAGTTCTTGAGGTTCGAGTTCTCCCTGTTCAAATATCTCAGCTTTGCGCTGCCAAATAAGCTGAGCAGTCTCGGGATCGACGTGCTTTTCAAATAACCTCATTAACTGCTGTTTTTCGTATTGTTCCCGCAGTTGCAAAGCAGTGCCCGATAACATTAAAGTGCCGATGGGTGCGGCAATGGGAATCCACCAAAAATAATAGCTAAATAACACAGCAGCGGCGGCAATCCAAACTACAGGTAAACCGAGGGCGATCGCAATTCTCTCTTTAACACCTCGCTTCCCCAGAACAAAAGCAGTCAGCGGCCCAATTCCCAACAATAAAAAAAATTCTAACAGTACCGGCAGCCGCTGCAGCAAGCGTTGATTGAGCAAATTGTCAATCAACGCCGCATATAAATAAACCCCAGCCGTAGTTCTGTTGAGAGGTGTAGATATCTGATCGACACCGGTAGCGACGACACCAACTAAGACTAATTTATTCGTGAAAGCATTTTCAGGAATTCTACCTTCTACAACATCAACAAAAGCGTAGGTTGGTAGATTTTGTGTTTTCCCGGGCCAGTTAATCCAGACTTTTTGGTCTTGCATATTTTCTGGCTGCGGCAGCAATACAGGATTTTGCGGGTTAGCAGCATTATACCTGTGAGCCATTGCTAAACCGAAATTAGGAATAGAGCCCAGAAACATTTTTGAATCGCGGCTAATGCCGTCGCTGTTGGGCTCGTGCAAGATGTGTCCGACACCTGCGGCGGCTGCTTTTAAAGATGCTACTGGTTCTTCTTTGGTGGTTCTCGGGAGTACAACTTTGCCGTTGGCGGCGATCGCAGCAGCTAAAATATCATCTTTCGGACTCGGATCGAGAAAAAGAATGTCGAAACCAACTGCTGTGGGGGGAGATTTTTTCAGCGCCTGCAGCAGTTCGGCGTAGCGATTGCGCGGCCAAGGAAATTTACCGTATTCCTGCAAGCTTTGGGGCTCGATCGCAATTACGGCAATTCTCGAATCCCACCCTGGATTTGGCAAAATTCCCGATTCTCGAATTTGAAATAGCGTTTTGTATCCCAAATAGTCTAGGGGTTGCCACATTCCCAACTGCAGCATGATTACAGAAACTACGCCTGCTAAAGCACCTGTCATCCAGGGAGGATTTGTGATTATATATTGCCGGAGGCGGATCGGTTTATGTTGTTTGAGTTGCTCAATCAATTTTTTGAACTTCATGCAATTAATTTGACACTATAATTGACATTCGAGTCCGAGTTTCGAGAAGATTTATACTCGTGAACTTTTACCATACCGCAAGCACAAAGCCTTCGCACAAAGTTTCTTTATTTTGACTGCACAGATTCACCGCGAAATTCTTCGCCCGTAAAGGAAATCATCAAGCCAATCGTCGCCGATTACCATAATAAAAAAGGTTCGTAGTGCGGACTTTAGTCCGCTCACTTGTTGCGGAATAAAGTCCGCACTACAAACCAATTTTAGATCGGTCAATTTACCGGACACTATTCTATTTTGCGGACTAAAGTCCGCACTACGAACCAATTTGAGATCGGTAAATTTACCGGACACTATTCTATTTTGCGGACTGAAGTTCGCCCTACGAACCAATTTTAGATCGGTAAATTTACCGGACACTATTCTATTTTGCGGACTGAAGTCCGCACTACGAACCAATTTTTGAACGGTCAATTGAGTTGAAACTGGTGCAATAAGCTGTTGTGCATTGAAATTGTATATTTCGACGATCGATCAAAAATCTTCTCCTCCTCTCCCCCTCTCCCCCTCTCCCCTCTCCCCCTCTCCCCCTCTTTACCCTGAGCGAAGTCGAAGGGCCCCTCTCCCCCTCAATCACCATACACAATCTAGATGCACAACAGCTTATCTCAGATATAACTCCGGCTAGA
Organism: Chroococcales cyanobacterium; assembly: GCA_038260455.1. GTDB lineage: Bacteria > Cyanobacteriota > Cyanobacteriia > Cyanobacteriales > Microcoleaceae > Microcoleus. The sequence continues at coordinate 6,511 of JBBSNU010000288.1, forward strand.
TTGGTTGTTTAGGGCACTACGAGGTGGTAATGCCTTTCTCTGACTGAGGGAGCTCGCACTACGATGTTGAGGCGGCGGCTGGGAGGTAAAATCCCTTGGATGTTGAAGTTGCCCTCTCGATCGATCTTAATCGCTTC
>JBBSNU010000289.1:0-6640 GCA_038260455.1 Chroococcales cyanobacterium
AAATAATACTCTTTCCGAGTCAGTTGCAGCACTTTCGCTACGTTGTTGTAATCGTCGGGAATTTGGCGGACACCTTCAGCGGTGTTGATCAAAATCGGCCAAACTGCGGTGATAAAAATCACGAACAAAGCAGCAGGTTCGTTTTGTTGCAGTGCAGCCAGGGCGATCGGCACCCAAGCCAGAGGCGCAACCATCCGCAAAAACTGAAAAATAGGGTCTAAAGCCTTGTTCAGCAACGGATTTGTACCGACCAAAACACCCCCAGCAATTCCTACAGCAGCGGCGAGAGTGTAGCCTTTTGCTACCCGTTCCAAACTAGCCATAGTTTGCCAAAACAAGCCGATTCCGTAGGTTTTGGAATTCATGAAAGGATACAGCAACAAGATCCGCGTCCGTTCGTCAGTCCAAACGCTGATCGGGCCCGGCAGTTTTATCAGTTGCGTGCTCGACAGGAATTGCCAAACTAACAGAAATCCCAAAATTCCTAAAATTGGCGGCAAAATATTTGGTGAATTCTTCTTCCAAAACTCGCCAAACGCTCCTTGCGCTGCGCCTCTGTCCCTTCGATTTGTACTTACAGCCACGATCTTAAATCTCCTGTATTTGCGCTATTTCTTTTGACCGTAAAATTCGAGACTAAATTATGGGAAGCTAAGTAGGTGGGTACAAATAAACATTAGATGGGTCGGGCGGGTTTTGCCTTCATGTTCTCGCTGGTATCATAGATTCTTAGCTAAACCCGCCCCTACCAGATACTATTGTTTTTTTGCAATGACCTACTTAATACCCCATTAAACTTTTTTAAAGGTCAAACTCTTGAGGTAATCTTCTGGCTTTTCCGGGTTGAATTCTTTGCCATCAAAGAACTTTTCAATGCCGCGAGACGTACTTTTGGGAATGTCAGCATCAGCAACTCCGGCTAATTTTGCTGCGGCTTTCCACAAATCTTCGCGGTTGACTTTGCCGATAATTGTCTTAGAATCTGCCAAGGTTTTAGTTGGCAGGAAGCCCCAGCGCACGCTTTCGGTTAAAAACCACAAATCGTGACTCTTATAAGGATAGGAAACGTTGCCGAGGTCGTCTTTCCAGTACAGCGGGCCCATTTTGAAATCGTCGATCTCTGGTTGGCCGTCACCCATCATGTACTTGCCCTGGTAGGGAGGTGTCAAAACTGCCGGAGGTACGTCAAAGTAGTTTCTGCCAGAAGTAATGGCAACTAATTCGGGGCGATTTTCTGGTTTGTCGCACCACTGCTGCGCTTCGATCAGTCCTGCTAGCATGGCTTCGGTGGCTTTGGGATGTTTGTCTACCCAGTCGCCGCGCATAGCTAGATACTCTTCGGGGTGATCTTTCCAGATTTGGGCTGTGAGGGCGGACATGAAGCCGATGTCCTCTTGGACGATCCGCAGGGGCCAGGGGTCGCCTGTACTGAAAGCGTCCATGCTGCCAGTTTTCATGTTGGCCACGGTTTGGGCCGCCGGTACTGTTAGCAACTCGGCTTCTGTGTCGGGATCGATGCCGTTAGCTGCTAGCCAGTAGCGAATCCAAAAGTCTTGGTTGACTTTGGGGAAGGTGTAGGCTGCTTTGAAGGGTGTGCCTGCTGCTTTGAGCCCTTTCATGTAGTCTTGGGCCGCTTGGTCTAGTTTGAGCCCGATGCCTTTGCCTTTGTGTTTTCCGGCGATCGCAATTCCATTTCCTTGAGTGTTCAACTGGGCTAGAACATACATCGGAATTTTGACGCTACCTTTAGTAATCAGACCTTCACTAATTTGATAAGGCATGGGCATTTGCCACTGGCCTCCATCAATGCCACCGCCGGCAGATCCGATTTCTAAGTTGTCTCTAGCCGAACCCCAGTTGGCTTGTTTGGCAACTGTGACTTCGGTCATGCCATACTTGGCAAAAAAGCCTTTTTCTTGGGCAATAATTAAAGCTGCTGCTTCGACGATCGGGATATATCCCAAGATAACTTTCGTAGTTTCGATACCCTCTACTCTTTTCTCGTTGGCAACAGAAACTGCTGATGTGGCAGCGGGTACTTGGCTGTCAGCACCGGCAGTAGCACCGGGTTCTGGGGGATTTCCCAAACAGCCTTTGAGGAGTATTGTACTGACGGCAGATGCACCTGCGGTAACAATAAATTTACGCCGGGAAAATTGCTCTGAAAATTTTGTCATAGCCTAGCCTTGCTCCTATTCATAAATCTTCTGTAACGACATCACTGAAGTTTATCAAAGCGCTTTTTTGCTGTTTGCTAAAGGCCAATTAGCGAACTATTTTGAGCGCACGGAAAGCAGGAGGGCTCGAAAGATTTATTGCTAGCATAAGTCTTTCAAATATCCCTGCTGGTTTGACTCTTTTGATTAACTTGATATTGCGATCGACCAAGTTGTGCGAACTCGCTATAAGCGAACTCCACATTTTCTGGTCTTGGTTATTCAGTTTACCGTACTCTTGCGGAAATTATAAAACAAATATTAAATTTCACTCATAAGTAAATCTTTTAGGAGTGCGCTATCGATAACGAACCGTTGGGAAGGGCGATCCGGTTTGCTTATCAAAACAGGTTCAAACCAAGACTTACTGGGCAAAGGTTGTAGCGAATGGCGATCGGGGGGCCTTCAAATCTATTGTCAATAAGCTGCAAATATCGCAGCGATCGCACATTTACTTTGTTAATATATAGCGGTTCTCAAAAAAGTGAGGATAGCCCTATGCCCTATGCCCTATGCCCTATGCCCTATGGCCTATGCCGGATAGTACCTCATCTTTCTGAGAAAGGCTATATGTATATTTTTTTTAAGGTCGCGGTGAATTGTAGTCTACAATACAGAAATATTTTTTGGTTACGGTATGGCAGTTGCTTGAATTTCTAACCATTCTGCTTTACTTTCAATTAAACCGCTCTGGTTGGGAGGATTGCGTTCCATATAAATACTTACTAACTCCTCAATAAAAGTATCGTAAATTTCTGGAGGTATTCTAGTAATCAAAGAAAACCAAACTTTTTCAACTTGTTGCTTTATTTCTGTTTTGCTATCATTATTCTTTAACGGATAGGAATAAATTTCTACGCTATTTGTACTAAATCCCACAGCTTTTAACATTTCTCTATATTCGGCAGGCGAATAAAACTGATAACTAAGATTATTTAATTCTTTCCATTTACTATCCAAGAGTAATTCTTGCAACACAAAATGAAAAGACTTGTTAGAGCCTTCACCTAAAAACGATAGTAAAATTTTCCCTGAAGGCTTGAGCGCTTCTTTAAACCTTGTCAGCACGGGGATATGATTGTGAATATAATGAAGAGCTCCACAAGAAACAATCACGTCAAATGAATTTTCAAATTCAAGGCTTCTCACATCGCCTACTTGAAATTCTAAATTCGGGTGATTTTGGCGATCAAACTTATTTTTAGCAAACTCTATAACTTCCGGAAAAATATCAATACCAATAACATAACCTTGGGGCAATAATTTTGAAATTTCTGCCGTTATTCTCCCGTCTCCACATCCTACGTCTAGAATTTTTTCGTCACCTCGCAATTGGAGTTGTGATATTAAATTCTTCATGCGAAGATGAAAGGGAAAAGGGTTATTGTAGTAAGAGTCTATAGAAGATGAATACATAGCTAAAAAATATTAATTTCAGATCGATTGCTTACTTTCAGGTGAAAGGCGGTAGGGTGCGTCAGTGGGAAAATCCGAGTTTGTTGTGTTAACCACAAGCCTGACGCACCATACCAGCATACAAGTTAATGGTAGTAGGGTCAATACTTCGGACAGTTTTAGATATAGTCGAGTCTCCAAAACCCTTACTGGCTATATGCTGGACTATTTTTTCAATGTTTAAGTTCAGCCCTAAGTTTCAGAAAATGCGTAAAAAATGGCAGGGCTTACTCCGTAACGCTTACAGGGCCGTTAAAAAACTGTCCGAAGTATTGGTAGGGTGCGTCAGTGGGAAAATCCGAGTTTGTCATGTTAACCACAAGCCTGACGCACCATACAGGTTAATGGTGAATTAGTTGGGCGGATCGAAGCGGTTGACAGAAAGCGCAATGCCGATCGCCGGTAGCGCAACAACGAAGCAAATCAGCCACTGACTGAAATTCATCGCAGCCGTCTGGAATATTTGATTAGCAAAAGAAGAATTAGCAAAAATCACCTGCAAAATCACAGCCGCAGCAATGCTCACAACGAGGGCAGTAGCGCCCCTAAGTTTTTCCTTCGAGCCGTTAAATTTAGCCATCAAAAAAGGCAACAACTCGCCGAGAGTCAACAGGTAAAAAATCTGTCCGATTACCAAAGCTTGAATCGCCATTGTGCGGGCGATCGGCAAAGTTCCCCAATCCGCTTGGCGCACCCATTCAAACATTCCGAAAATCAGAATGCAGTTATAAAGAGAAATAGCTGCGATCCGCTTAATTCGATTGCTGGTAAAGAAAGGTTGGTTAAACCGCTGCGGCTGCTGCTGCATGAGTTTCGGAGACTTGGACTCGAAAGCGATCGGCAAAACCATGACGATCGAGTAAAGCACATTCACCCAGAGGATTTGCAGCGACAAAACCGGCAATTCTCGGCCCAGCAGGGTGCAAAGCAAAATTGCCATCAATTCTCCGCCGTTGACTGGGAGAATGAAGCTGATGGATTTAAGCAGGTTTTTGTAGATTGATCGCCCTTCTGCCACCGCAGACTCGATCGACGCAAAGTTACGATCGCCCAAAATGATGTCCGCAGCTTCCTGAGAAACCCCCGCACCGCTGCCCGTTGCAATGCCGATATCCGCTTGTTTGAGGGCGGGCGCATCGTTAACGCCGTCTCCCATCACCGCCACAATTTCGCCTTGTTGCTGCAAAGCTTGTACCAAGCGCAGTTTTTGTTCTGGGGCGGTGCGGGCAAAAACCGAGCCTGCTTCTACGGCTTCGGCGAGTTCGTTTTTGTCCATTGCGGCAAGTTGAGCGCCGGTGTATGCTACAAGTTCTCTGTTATGTTTAGTTTTGCGGATTCCCATGCGGCGGGCGATCGCCCTGGCGGTAGCGATGTCATCACCGGCGGTCATTTTAACTTGGATGCCGGCGGTTTGACAAGCTTGGACGGCGGAGATTGCAGCAGCGCGCGGCGGATCGCTCATCGCTTGCACTCCCAAGAAAATTAACCCTGATTCTACATCGGAGCGATCGACAGAATTCTGTGCGTCGGGTACTATTTTTTTAGCGAAAGCCAAGACGCGCAAACCTCGATCGGCCATTGCATCAACTTGATGGTGAATTTGCGGGCGATCGATTTTTGTCGGATTTCCTTGAGTGTCGAGACTCGAATCGCAGCGACTCAGAATAGATTCTACCGAACCTTTGACATACAAAAATTTGTCACTTGTCGGAGTTAGGTGCAGCGTCGCCATGTATTCAAACTCAGATTCAAAGGGAATTGAATCCAGCCGCGGCATCAACTTAAACCAAACTTGCTGGCTCAATTCAGCTTTTTTGCCGACAGTAATTAACGCCCCTTCCGTCGAATCTCCGACTACAAACCAATCATCATCTTTGAATTCCAAGTAAGAGTCATTGCAAATCATTCCGGCTTGCAAACATTCTTGCAAAGTTGGAGATTGACTGACATTAATTGGTAGTTGGTTGAGTTGAATTTCGCCTTCGGGACTGTATCCGGTACCGCTGACAAAGTAGGATGTGTCGCCTGCGTAAATTTCTTGCACCGTCATCTGGTTTTCCGTCAAAATTCCGGTTTTGCCGGTCAAGATGACTGTAGCAGCGCCTAGGGTTTCTAGTGCGGGAAGTTTGGCGACGATCGCATTTTTGGCAGCCATTCGGGAAACAGCGGCGGCGGTGGTGATGGCGATGACTGCGGGGAGGGCTTCGGGAATTCCGCTGACAATCAGGGCGACGCTGGCTTCGACTGCTGCTTTAAAGGCTGAAACTCCGGCTGGGACTGGTCGTCCTAAACGCACTGCAAAGGTCAAGGTTGCCATTGCTAGCACGAATAGCAGCCAGTTTTGACTAATTTGGTTAAAATTGCGGGTGAGGGGCGCGGCGAGCTCGATGGGTGGCTGTAATAAAAGTTGTAGTTGGGAGATTTTGGCGGTTTCGGTGTTGTTGGCGATCGCAACTACAATACCGCTACCTTGGCCTGCTGTGACGAAACTCCCAGCATAGGCCATGTTATCCCGTTCGGCGATCGGCGTTTGGGCCGGTAAAACCAAATCTCCCGACTCTGGGAATTGTTTTTCGACAGCAACCGATTCGCCGGTAAGTCCCGATTCGTCGATTTGCAAGTCGCGCACTTTCACTAAGCGCAAGTCGGCGGGAACTTTGTCACCGGAAGTCAGGGTTACTAAGTCGCCAACAACGAGCTCTTTTGAGGGAATTTTTAATTTTTTGCCTCCCCGAATGACTGTAGTTTCGGCGGTAACTCTTTGGCTGAGGGCTGCGATTTTGCGATCGGCTTTTGCTGCTTGGATGAAACTAATAGTAGCGTTGGTGATAGTTGCGCCCCAAATCAAGCTAGCGTTGAGCCATTCTCCGATTAGTGCTTCGATTAAACCTGCGATGAGCAAGATGATTAGGAAAGGTTGGTTGAATTGCAGTAAAAATTTTAACCATGTCGGTTTTCCTGCTTTGACT
>JBBSNU010000290.1:0-6616 GCA_038260455.1 Chroococcales cyanobacterium
ATCAGCATTTCCAGTGGGATGTCGCAGTCTTTTTCTTGGTTTGGAATGGGAGAAATATTCCCCTCTAAATAATTTTTACTGCTTTTTTGGTCGATCGAGCTTTTTGTTGAAGGTTTGTGCCTGAAGATTGCTCCAAACGCTTGTAGTGGACGTGTTAAAAGCATATTTTTTCTCTGGAGTTTCGCCGGTTAGCGAGTTATTTTATTTGCTACTTCTACTCCCCTAAAGTGTCATCTATCGGGAGGAATAGGTTTTTCCTATCTTGATTGTAGTTGCACGGATTCCAGATGGCGATCGAATTTTTGGCAAGAAATAACAGATTGGCTAACATAGGATCTGCTAGGGAACCCAGTTTCTCGCGCACGGGCGATCGAACTTCGCTATGTCTATATCTTAATATATATTTTTGTAAATTTTTGTATGACGGCTGCAACATTTGACAGCGAGCCGGCTTTATGATTTGGGAATAAAAAGATTTGATGCGACTATTAGCCTCTGTTGTCAAACGTTTCGATTGCTGTGGCCGCATCGAAACGATGGGATTGATTAAAAAAATTACTCCAAAAGAAGTATAAAATTTGTTGCCAAACCGTCTTTGTCCGGTGGGGATGTGTGAGATTATCGATCGAATTTAGGGACTTTTGAGGGCGACGCACCAGGCGGCTGGGTTGGTATCAGGTGCGTCGCTGTGAAATTATCGATCGAATTTAGAGATTCTTGAGGGCGACGCACCCTACGACTAATGACTGTAAGTTGCAAGAAAAAAGGAGGCAGAGCCTCCGGATCTGCATTACCAGGCAGAGCCTGGTAACGAACCAATAACCAATAACTAATAACCAATAACCAATAACTAATAACCAATAACTAACTACGACGACACAAAATCCAGCGCAAGTCCATTGGCGGGCGGGCGTTGGCCATCGGGAAAACATCTCTACCGGTTGCCCAACTGGGAAACCAGGGCGTGGGCGGCCAGGCTGTTTCTGGTAGGTGGTGGCGTTCGTACTCCCACACCAACTCGTTGGATATTGGGACTAAGGGCAACCCTTCCATTGCCGCGGCGAGCTCACCGGGCGTGAATAAAGTAGACCAGGAAAGTTGGGCAACTTGTCGCACGAGGGCATCGGGCTGGTAGTCGCCGATGGTTAAAAATGTGCTGAACAGCAACACGCCTCCGGGAGAGAGGAAATCGCACATTTTGGCGAGGAAAAGCCGTACTTGATCGCTGTCTCGAAAATGCGAGATGACTTCGGCGGCAACTGCGAGTTGGTAGCCCGCTGGTTTCATCCGCATTAAGGGATCGAGCACGTCGCCTTCGGTTACTGTGACGGGAAGGTTTTCGGCTGTTGCTGCTGCTTTGAGTTGTTCTGCAAAGCTTGGGGTGAGTTCGATCGCATCTACAGAATAGCCCAATCTGGCCAGGGGCAAGGTGTTGCGTCCGGTACCGGCCCCCACGTCCAATATGCGGATGCGATCGGGATTTCCCAATTTAGCAGCCGTTGCCATCAATTTTGCATCTGGATGAGAACCGAACAGGGGAGGTTCTCTGGTGTCTACCCAGGTTTTATACTGTTCTCCAACTGTTGAGGTAGTAACAATCACTTTGCAGGCCAAGCCGGTTTGTGGCGGCTGCACTGATTCGTATTGCAGGATCAGCATCGATGCTGTTGAGGTGCGGTAGCCTTGTTCTAACTTAGTGGCTAAAAGCTTTCTGAGTTCTTCCCTGCGGTCTTCTGGCAGGGGTCTGTCGAGGGTGGTAAATAGCTTTTCGATTGATTGCAGATAGTGGTTTAGCATTCCCGGCAGGCAGGGGAAAACTAATTCTCCGCGTGCGGTGATGCGAGTGTTAATTTTGTAGAGGATGGCTTGCTGGAGGATGTCGGGATTTGTTACCAGCGGTAGCTGTTCGGTTTGGTCGATCGTGCTTTGGGCGCCCATAGGTTCCGGGAAGAAGGAAGAAGTTCGGCAACTGATTGTGAAACGGATTTAACGGGTAGATGTTGAAATTAGACAGAAGTTTGTTGATAGCTGTACAATTTCAAATTCTAAATAACTCGATTAATATGGGAGCATCTCAGTTTTGCATTTATAGTGCGAGCTTAAGAGCTCGCGTATTGTACTCGCGAGCGGGGACGCTCGCACTATAATAAAAAAAAATGCTTTTTGCAAAACTGAGATGCTCCCATTAATATTAATAAATTTGGTTCGTAGTGAGGACTTTAGTCCGCAAAAATTGATGCGGACTAAAGTCCTCACTACAAACCTGTTTTTTGGACATGATATTAATATGTCGATCGACTGTGGCGCATTTAAATTATCTGTTTCCCGGCGAGGTGGAAAAAGCAAAGAGTCAAATCTTTTGGCCTTCTCCGCCTCTGTGCTCTATCCCATCAGCCATAACAGCCAATGTATATGGGTAGGAACTTAAAGCTGGGCTTAGTTGCTGCCGGTAAAAGTTACTTCGGGGAACCTTGATTGAGCTTCTGTCATCGGGCGCCGTCTGCCTTCTTCTTGCCAGTAGTTGATGACTTCTGTGGCTTGGTTGAGGATTTCGACGCGATCGTTGTCAGCAATCCAGTGTTTGGCTTCGAGTTCGTTTTTGAGGTCTTCCCACGCATCTTTGCGCGGCCAAAAAAAGTACGATGTCAGCGGGCTAGTTCCTTTACCGACAACTTGGTCAACGGCGAGGGCAACATTCTCTTCTAGCCAGAGAACTTTTAAGATGAACTTGGACAAGCAAACCTCCAGGGTTTCGAGCGAATTTGTTAAAAATTTCTACAATCGCTAAGCGTAGCACATTCTGTTCGATAATGAGTCATCGGTGATTAAAAGTTTTGTCGCGCGGCTGGGTTTCGCGCCCCTTCTGGGCCCTAAATCGATCAAATTTGTGCAAAACTAGCCCCAGCTACCAGGATAATTAAGTTGTGAACAGAGTTATTTTAGTTTTTGATATTGACGGTGTGGTGCGGGATGTGTCCGGTTCCTACAGGCGGGCGATGGCGGATGCGGTGGAGCACTTCACGGCTGGTGCTTTTCGCCCCAATTCTCTGGATATCGACTCTCTGAAGTCTGAGGGAGTGTGGAATAATGACTGGGAAGCGTCTTTTGAGTTAGTTTGCCGTTATTTTGAGGCGATCGGGCGATCGAGAAATCAACTCACTCTCAACTATGACGAATTAGTGGCTTTTTTCCAAAGTCGCTATCGCGGAATAGATGAGCAAAATTGGACTGGTTACATTTGCGACGAACCGCTGCTGTTAAGTCCGGCTTACCTGGAAAATTTAACGCTTGATGGCGTTGTTTGGGGCTTTTTTAGCGGCGCGATGCGAGATGAAGCTGCTTATGTTTTGACAGGGAAACTCGGCTTAAATTCCCCTGTGTTGGTGGCGATGGAAGATGCACCGGGAAAACCCGATCCGGCTGGACTTTTCGCAGCAATTGAACAGTTGGAAAACCTGCACGGTTTAGCAAAGAATTTGCCCGTGATTTACGCGGGAGATACTGTTGCCGATATTTACACTGTGGTGAAGGCGCGGGAATTGCAACCAAATCGCGTTTGGCTGGGTATGGGAATTTTGCCGCCTCATGTTTTGGACGATGCTGCGCGCTGCGATGCTTATGCTGCGGCGCTGAAAAAAGCAGGTGCTGCAGCGGTTTTCAGGAATGTCGAAGAGTTGAAGGCTGCACGTATTGAAGAATTAATTAAGTAAAAAGCCAACCTGCTGCTGATTGCCAAAATACCTACAATCCCCGCCGAATGCCATAAAAAACGTTTGTATTTGTAGTGCGGACTTTAGTCCGCCAAATGCTGCGGACTAATACCATTTTTCAAAGATGTGCTATTTATCAAGTCTTAGCCCCCCCCTTACTAAGGGGGGGTTGGGGGGGTAATATCTAGCGCTACTTTATGAAATTGGTATAAAGTCCGCACTACGAACGAATCTTACTGCGGTTAACGGATTGGACACGATATTACCAATTACCCATTACCAATTACCATTTAGAGATTATTTTAAGTTCAAAAATTTGTCTAGTGCGCTGACTACAACTGGCGGCCAGCGGCGGTTTTTTGCAACCCAATCGAGGTCTTTGTAGCGGGAATCGAGGCCGACTGCGGCTACCCAATTACTCTCAGCTTCGCCGCGATTTCCTGCTTCCCAAAGACAGGCGCTGAGGGCGGCTCTCATGTCGGCAAATTGAGGATATCTGCGGACGATGTTTTTCATGTTGCGAATTGCTTCTTCGGTTTGCCCGTTTTGATACAGTGCTAGGGCGTGGTTGGCGCGAGCAAAGGCGTATTCTGGGGCTAGTTCAAAGGCTTTGTTGTAGTCGGAAATTGCTGGTTCCCATTCTCCTAAACCTGCTTCGGCGTTACCTCGGTTGTTGTAGGCTGCTGGATCTTTGGGGTCTAATTCTAGTACGTGATTGTAGTCGGCGATGGCTTCTTCCCAACGTCCTAAACCTTCTAGGGCGGTGCCGCGGTTGAGGTAGGGATCGGGGGCTTCGGGAGCTAGTTCGATCGCCTTTTCGTAGTCAGCAATTGCTGGTTGTAGTTTGTTTTGGCTAACTCTAGAATTGCCTCGGTTGCTCCAAGCGGCTGCTTGTGAGGGAAATTTTTCGATGATTTGAGTCCACAAAGTTTCGGCGGCGGGAAATTTGCCTTCGTTGGTAGCTTCAAAAGCTTTTTGCACGAGTTCTGCTAATTCCTGCTGGGATGCTGTGATGTCTGTGGGTTGTTCTTGTGCGGCAGCGGGCGCGATGTTTCCCAACCAAACTAACCCTGTTACCATTAATATTGTAAAGAATGTCAAAAGTGAGCGAATCATTGTTGTTGGCAGTTGATACTTTAACTTAAAGACATTATTAACCAAAATTGCCTGCGTTGCTTGGATCTTATAATACCAGTTGAGAAAAATAATGCAGCCGATCGAGCCCGCGCTCCAAACCCCTATCGATTCAGTCATCTCTATCTAAAATCTAAAATCTAAAATCTAAAATCTAAAATTCTATGAGTTATGAGTAATTTGGTGAAAAAACGCGGGAGCATCTGTGTTTTGCATTTATAGTGCGAGCTTAAGAGCTCGCGTATTGTACTCGCGAACGGGGACGCTCGCACTATAATAAAAAAATGCTTTTTGCAAAACACAGATGCTCCCAAAAACGCTTGCTAATTTTGGGCGGAACCGGGGATGCTGCTGCACTGGCGGCCAGAGCGTCTCAAATCGCCGATCTTGAGGTGGTTTCTTCGCTAGCAGGACGCACTCAACAGCCTTTTACTCCAAAAACGGGTACGGTGCGAATTGGGGGGTTTGGTGGGGCGGCTGGGCTGGCGGCGTTTTTGGATTGTAGCCCGATCGACTTATTAATCGATGCGACTCATCCGTTTGCGGCTCAGATTTCTGCTAATGCTGCGATCGCTGCTGCTGAGTGCAATGTGCCTCATTTGATGTTGGTGCGCCCTGCTTGGGAGATGGTGGAGGGCGATCGCTGGATTGAAGTTGCCAACCACTCGGAGGCTGCAACGGCTTTATCAGGGCAGTCTCAGCGGGTGTTTCTGACGATTGGTAGGCAGGAATTGGCGGAGTTTGCGGGTTTGGATGATATTTGGTTTTTGATGCGGGCGATCGATCCTCCTGCACTAAATACTCCTGTTCCTAACGGTAAATTGTTATTAGCAAGGGGGCCTTTTACGTTGGAAGATGAGCGGGAATTGCTGTTAGAATATCAGATTGATACAATTGTTAGCAAAAACAGCGGCGGCGCTGCTACCTATGCGAAAATTGTAGCGGCTAGGGATCTGGGAATTCCAGTGGTGATGGTGCAGCGGCCGCAGATTCCCGATGTTGAGCAGGTTGCTGATGTTGCAGGGGCGATTTCTTGGTTGATTCAAAAGTTAAATTGAAACGAACCGCGAAGACGCTAAGGACACGAAGGAAGAGAAGAAGACCGGGCGGCTAATTTACGTTATTTTCTTCATTCTGCGGAGGCGGAATTCGTTGGTGTAGGCGCGGTTTTAACCGCCGTTTTATCTTTTTTATTTAAAGAATTAAGATGATTGTTCATCTCTTGTAAATATGCTTTTAAAAGTTGATATTGCGAATTTGTTAGCAGCGAATCTTTTTTCTGGGTGACAGTTGTTTCTAAGGGCAAAACGCGATAGTTCGTTTTATTGTTTAGAGTATAGCGGTGCACCCAAGTCGGAATGGTTTTGATGCTGGTAATTTCTGTAGTTTTTTCGGGAAACTTTTTGCGAATATTGATTTGCATAATTACGCCTAAGTCTGTATATTTTTGAGTCTGACCGGAAATAAAATTTCCCATTGAATAAATTGCTACAGCTTTGCGGGTTTTGCCATTTTTTCCGGGGAAGTTAAAGATTTTGTAAGGTTGGACGACGTGGGGATGGCTGCCGAGAATGATGTCTGCACCGGCTTTTAATAGGTTTTCCACTAATTGTTTTTGTTGGGGGTTTGGCTGTCGCTGATATTCGTCGCCAAAATGCAGGGAAATTGCGATTATATCTGCTCCTTGTTTGCGGGCTTTGGCTATGTCTTTGACTATCTTTTTTTCGTCGATTAGGGAAACTAAGTAGTCTTTGCCTTTGGGTATGGGGATG
>JBBSNU010000291.1:0-6614 GCA_038260455.1 Chroococcales cyanobacterium
GGCACTTAATAAATTGTGCTTTAAAGCTGTATCCAATAAATCTGTTAATCGAAAAAGATTGCGGATGAGAGAGCCGAAACCGGTGAATACTAAGGGAGATTGCAAAGATGCTGCATCGCCGATCGCAATTAGGCGATCGACGGCCACGGCCCGATCGCTGCTGGTGGTGCTAAAATGCCCGGGAATATAACCAAAAGTAGTTTTTTTCCAGATTAATTTATTGACATCGCAGCGGCGGTACTCCGGCAAAATTGCGAAAAAATCCTCGTACAGTTCCAGCAAAGAACCGGGATTCTCGGCATTTACTTGGTGATAGTGAAAGAGATAAACTGTGAGTTCTCCTCCAGCGCCGGGAAATAACTCCCAAATCAGTTGGCGGCCGCGGGAAATATCGCCGTGACTCCAGAGAACGTCGCCGTAATCGGAATCCCAAACTCCCGGCTCAATTCCTCCGTCGATGACTCCTCCCACCGTCGGACAAACGCTGTCAAAAGCCCGTCCTTCGTTCAATTGCCAAGCGATGGGAGAAGCTGAACCCATTGCATCGACGAGCAAACGTCCGCTGACAGTGCGATCGGTTTTTGTCGGCAAGTGGCAGCCATGAACGATAACTTTTTCAGCTTCAATATCGGCTCTGATAAACTCAGTTTCGTCCCAGATTTCGCCGCCAGCTTCTGTGAGTTTAACTCCCGCCAAATACACCAGTTTGTCGCTGTCCAAAGCTATATTTAGCACCTTCGGTACGTGCAGAATTTCCGCTTTAGCAATGGGCGGATTGTTAGCATCAAAAAACTTGCAGTAGCCATCTTTGTATTCTCGCGCAATCAAAGTTTCGATTTCTGCAGCAGTAAATAAACCCAAATCAACTAAGCTTTGCATTTCGTCCCGCGAAATATTCCACTCGCGATTCATCTTCCCGAAAGGCATTCGTTCCAGCAGCAGCACTCGGTAGCCCAATCTCGCCATGACTGCGGCGTGAATCACTCCTAATGCTCCGCCGATATAAATCAAGTCGTAAACAGTATCCCCAACATCCGACGAAACAGTGCCTGCTTTCTTCTCCCCTCTTCCTTCTTCCTTCTTCCCTCTTCCTTCTTCCTTCAAAAACACGACTTGTTTTGGCTTTTGAGGATTGCGAGTGTTTTCGCGCCAGCGCTGCTCCCACCAGTAAACGCGCTGCAGGTCGTATTCGCCTTTGGGCATTTTTTGGAAGTATTTGACGGTAAGAGGGTAATAGGGGGCAAGAGCTTCAAAAATTGACTGTTTGGAGAGGTCTATGGTGGGGGGTTCTGGGTAGCGATCGGGAAACTTGTTTCTGACAGCCAGATTTAGAGCTTCCAAGAACTGTTTTTCTCCAGGCGGCGCGTCTTCTAGGCGAAAGACTTTTAAATAAGTTGTGCGCTGTACTGACCAGACAAAGGTGGAAAGTTCTGTTCGCCAATTGTGGTTTTCTGAATTGGTATCAGCGAGGGTCGGTTTTGGATTAGCATTTTGAGTTCCAGATTTTACCAACTCCGCTGCTGTTGTGTTGGAAAGCAGGCGAAAACCGTCAGGAGTAATAATTTTTTCTCCGATTCCGGGGTCGAATTCGTGCTGCAGCCAGGTGCAGACTGCTGCTGTATCCGGTGTGGGGACTTCTAGATAAAGAATTTCTTGCATGATGGGGAGTTCAATTCTGAATAAATTAATAAAGATGGGGGAGTTGACAAGGGAGCAAAGTAGGCTATACTCCCGAATACTTATTCAGTTTTAAATAAGTTTACAATGTTCTCAGATTTTTAGTATCTCGATCGCCCTAGCTCTTAGTTGACCCGCTGCGGGTCAGTATTTACTTTCTTCAGTATGCACTCTTATGAATTATCCCATTCCTACGAATCCTCAAGAAATGATTGCTTTGCGACAGCAGCCGCTGAATGAAGAATTGGTGGCTTCGGCGATCGCGGGTGTGATTCAAATAGCTCGATCGCGCTCTCAGTCTTTAGACGAGTTAAAGGCTGAGCTGCTCACCGACGACAACCTGCTCGATTTGGCTCAAAGGCGCTGGCTGAGCGAGATTGTAGCTCAAGCTTGGGACAATTTGCCCTGAATTGTCAAAATCCGAAGCAGACACGGCGGTTGAAGAAAAAGACACGGCGAATGGAATTCGCGTCTATACAAACAAAACCCGGATGGTGCGCGGGTTAAAAACCGGGCGATGAAAATTACACGATATTCTTCAGTCCGCGGAGGCGGACTTCATTTGTGTAGGCGCGGTTTCAACCGCCGTCTTATTTGCATCAATCAAATATTTTAAAATGCCAATTATTTGACTGATATTATCAATAAAATAATCATTTAAATCAACTTCCATAATTTGATTGCTAAGTCGTAAAAACTTCCAGTTTGTCCCAGTTGTGACTACTCCATATATTTCCGAGATATTATTGTTTCGTCTTTCATTAAAAATTTGAGCGGCAATCATTTCGGCCATACATTGTGGCAAACCAGCTTGGATATTATCATTTTTAGCTTCTACTAAGGTGACAACTGGGGCTTTGATTAATAGTTGTTCGGGAGAACGACTAATCAGAAAGTCACAGAAACCAGTTAATCCTTTTTCTACATCTACATTGAACTCTTTCCCAGAAAAAAAGCTGATTTGATAGTTGAACTGTTTTCTGACTTCTACCAAAATAGGTGTAACTATTAATTCGGAGCGAGCTTTTTCGGTATTAATTGCTAAAGCTAAAGAAATATTTTCTTGTAGAGTTTGACGGAGAAGGTCGCTATACTCGGATTCTGGTAGATTAGCAAACATACCAACTTTGTCAGCAATTGTGATGCCAAAGTTGGTTTCAATCATTTCTAGATTGGTGAATTGACTGTATGACATTCTTTTAAAAATATTTGGCTGCAACTACTATTTCCAAATATTGTTATTATTTTAACACTATCTGCACGTCCATACCCAAGAAACCGGGTTTTTATTTATTTCAAGGCTGAGATACATGATTGTCGGCAAAAACCCGGTTTCTGAATGCTTGAATTGATAGGTTGCGAAGGAATAAATCAGGTTATCGCAATTCAACTTCTCGCTTAACTTCTGTTAAAACTCGATCGCCCCGCGTCAACCGATATTCTGCCCGCCAAACTCCGGGAGTCAGAGGAGAATTTGTACTGTTTCTTTTGCCGACATAACCCAACCAAGTGCGGCTGGGGGCTTTAATTTCATTGGTTTGGTCAGCGATGGTTTTGCCGTTTGGTGCAAATAATTTGTATTGTTCGCGATCGCCCTTGAGGACTCCGTAACTCTGCACCCAAAACAATAATACAGGACTATTGACAGGTAGTTTAGTCTCAGAAAATTGTCCGGCCCAGACGGTGTTCTCGTCAGGTGCTTTGTTGGCAAAACCGGCGCGAATTAAGCCTGTGGAAATATAGTCGATCGGCTTGTCCCAAATTGGATTGCGGGCGGTGTTGCAGCCTAACTTCGCATCGGCACCGACAAACGGATCTACAGCTTTGCCTTGATAGCGAAAAGTGACGTGTACGTGGGGGAAAGAAGCCATCCCAGAGTTTCCCACCATGCCCAAAACTGTGCCTTTTTGTACCTGCATTCCCGGCTTGACAACCACGCTGTTTTGGCGGAGGTGGCAATATTGGGCTTCCCAACCGCCACCGTGATCGATTACCATGCCGTTGCCGCATTCTGTACCTGAGACGTTGGCTTTGTCTGTCTGGTTTTGCAAGCGTCGATCGACTACACCATCTCGCACTCGCAAAACTTTGCCCGCTGCGGAGGCGATAACTGGTACTCCTTTTGCCATTGCTTTAGCGTCGGGAATGGCGAAGTCTGTGCCGTCGTGCCCGTCGTAGGTTTGTCGCCCGCAGCCAAAATCGACTGCTGCCGGGCTCGGATCGCGATCGAAGTACAGCAATACAAAACAGTCTTTTCCTAGCGTACAGTCGATCGGCTTACCGAATTGCCCGCTGGGTTTTTGGGCGACTGTTGAAGAAACGAGGCGCTGGGCGATCGTGTTGGCTTGGGCGATCGGCGCATTGACTGAGGTGTTATTAACACAGGCAGCCGTACTTGTCAACCCCACGGTCAACAAAATTGCAGAAATGTATTTTTTTGATATGATAGTCATTCGTCGGTGGGAGATAAAATTTGAGGAATGAAGTCAAAAATCAATTAATCATTCAAAATATAGTTGGCTCAATCATCTAGACGAGCGATCGGGCGTTTTTGTTTCCCAGATTTATTGTAAACTGTCGCGTCTTTTATTTATAGTATCCTATTTGTTGAGACTTTTGTTGAGCGGATTACCAGCCCGCGCCAGAGGTTAAATTGCCCA
Organism: Chroococcales cyanobacterium; assembly: GCA_038260455.1. GTDB lineage: Bacteria > Cyanobacteriota > Cyanobacteriia > Cyanobacteriales > Microcoleaceae > Microcoleus. The sequence goes on from JBBSNU010000291.1 coordinate 4,338, forward strand.
AGCAAAACAGCTTAGTCTTCTCCATTTTTACTGCTTAATGAGTTAAAAAATGCTCTCTAAAATTCGATCGCTCATTTCGATAATTCGGCTTGGCGGCCTTGCGGTTGCTGCTTTGGCGATGTGGGGATTTGCCACCATTGCCGAAGAGGTTTTGGAAAAAGAAACCTACGCTTTCGATCAATCTATCTTACTATATCTTAGGAGCCTGCACACTCCGCTGCGCGATCGCCTCATGCTGGGCTTGACATTTTTGGGAGAACCCAATCTGCTGCTAATTCTGAGCGTGAGTTTGGGTATTATGTTGTGGGTACGCAAACATCGTTCCGAAGCCACAACTATTGCAGTTACCGGCGCAGGGGCGATCGCTTTGAACCTACTGTTAAAAACACTGTTTGCCCGCGCTCGACCTCAACTTTGGGAGCGCACGGTTGATGTGAGATTTTACAGTTTTCCTAGCGGACACGCAATGATTTCAATGGTTATTTACGGTTTGCTAGGATATTTCTTGGGTTCGCGCTTTCCCAAGCAGCGCTGGTTGATTTACAGTTTGACAGTTGTATTAGTTGCTGCTATTGGTTTCAGTCGGCTTTATCTAGGAGTCCACTGGCCTACCGATGTTATTGCCGGTTACGCAGCCGGTTTAATTTGGCTGATGGCGTGCATTTTCAGTTTGGAAATCTGGAAGCAGTTTCGCGCTTCTAGTGCTGTTTCTGAAGAGGAATTTTTGTCACCAGATAACCCTCAATAAGGGCTTTTACCTGACTGCTCAATACTAACTATTTGCTTTTGGGTAAAACACATGGCAATTCCTTTTTCGTAGTAAGCTGCCTCGTTAATGAAAATTGGATATACCGTCGATTTACCTTCATACAAGACCGACTCGCCGTCAAAGGTCAAAAACATCGGATCGCCGGGATTTAGGGCTTCATAATCTCTGGATTGTAGCCGAGGATGGATCATTGCCTGAATTTCTCCCTTTTCGTTTCTGGGATAGTCGATCGCCCGAATGCTTTGATAAACAGTCAGGGGATTTGTTGCAACTGGCATAGTGCCTAGATTGTAGCTTTCTACGCAGTCTAAAATTGTGCCGACAACTTGCTCGGTTTGCTGAAATAAAGAGGCATCCAATACGCCTTGTGGCACTGCACCAACTTCTAGCGTACCGCCTAACTCGGAGAGCGATCGCAGCAAAGGACTATCATAATTGTTAGTTGCCGAAACCAGCAGCTTGAGGTGGGGATACACAGAGGTTAAATAAGCTGCTAGTTGCAGGTTAAATGGATGCTGGCTGGCGAGAATGAAGGTTAGCCCCATGTTGGATGTGGTGCTATGCAAGTCGATGATTAAGCTTTGTTGCTGGGTGTTTTTTGAGCTAATAATGTGGTAGATTTCTTTCGCCCGCTGGGCTTCGTAGCTGGATAGATGGGGATTTTGTAAATCTTGCTGTCGAAAGCAGCGGTTGAGGTCGATATCGATGTAGCGTCTCCCAATTTCGCAGGCTTGGGGATTGGCTAGCAGGGCGATGGTTTCAAAAGTCGATCGCCCAATTGACTCTGGCGCGCGATCGAACTTCTTCACAAGGTATACTCCTGTGAGTTCGTTTCCGTGGGTTCCTCCCACTATGGCAACACGTTTAATTAGATTCATCAACAAACAACTCCCTATCCCAAGCCTACCATCATTTGTCATCAGTTGGTAACAAAGACCTCAGAAACCGGGTTTCTTGGTATATTTTTCGTCACCCAACCACAAACTCGTAGAAACCCGGTTTCTTTGCCTCGATGCGTAAACCTCAGAAACCGGGTTTCTCTTTATATTTTTCGTCACCCAACCAAAGACTCGTATAAACCCGGTTTCTTGGCCCATCTCTAGTTGCTTGGCTGATGCCTACGATCGCTATTCCATATAATGAGTATAATGGTAGATGGCTAAAAGAGGAATTTTAGATATGGAATTCAATGACTATTTTGACTTTTTGGCACCGGATGATATTCGGATCAAAGGACATCGCATCGGGATTGAGACGGTACTGTATGAGTATCTGTATCGGGAACGCACGGCCGAAGAAATTCAGCAATTATACCCTTCTCTAACTTTGGCAGAAGTTTATACGACTATTTTGTATTATTTGCTGAACAAAGAATCAGTAAGTGGATATTTACAAGATTGGTTAGATTGGTCGCATCAGCAGCGAAAGATGCAAGCAGCAAATCCCCATCCTGCTGCGGAAAGATTGCGAAAATTGAAAGCCGAACGGGAAAAGCAAGCTGTTGTACA
>JBBSNU010000292.1:0-6548 GCA_038260455.1 Chroococcales cyanobacterium
GCGTTAATGCAGTTGGTCTGCTCTCTCGTTTCAATATACTACATTTGATAATACATAATATTTACAGGACTGTCAAGATGTAGAAGAAAATAATTTAACAGAAGTTCCCGACGATCGCCAGACACGGACTTTGTTCGCCCTGTCCCGGCCATTTCTTTGAGAAATGTTAAGCTCCGACATAGATATGCTTGAGTGGATGTGAGACAGAATGCGGGAAACCCACAAGCCCGGGGAAGAATAGATTTTAAGGCAGATGCGGCAGGCAAATTATGAGAAAAAAGTTGAGGAATGTTACGGAGTGCCCGATTCGATCAAATTTGAGAAAATATGCCCTCAGATTGACAAAATTTGGTCAAACAATCAATAAAATTTGAAGTGACTCCTTATTGGATGCGCGGACGGCCGAATTTTTATAATGAACAGATACAAAATATTGCACCCATTTGCGGGGAAAAAAACAGTGATAATGAATCAGGATGTGAGTAGATTAGCTGTCAGCCGTCAGGGGAAAATAGAAGCAATGGAAATCCAACAACGGAGCAAGAATAAGACCGATCGCCAGCAACTAAACGCGCCCGATCGCCCAAACGAAAATTATATGACAAAAGAAGTAGAGTTAGAGTTGTCCCTGCAAGAATGTTTAGATTTTAAAGGAGCGATCGACCGCTCGGCGCTGGCGGTGAGGACAAACGCCCGAGGAATCATCAATTACGTCAGCGATCGAGTGTGTACCATATCTAACTATTCGCGCGCCGAACTGATCGGTAGCCATTTTGGTATTCTCCACTCGGAATATAAATCTTGGGAATTAATCAAAAATCTGCGGTCAATTGTTGCCAAAAGTGAAGTTTGGCAAGGAGAAATTAAGAACCAAGCTAAGAATGGCAGCGATTATTGGGTTTATGCAGCAGTAGTTCCGCTGTTGGATTTTCAGGGAAAACTCTGTCAGTATTTGGCGATCGGATTCGACATCACCGAGCGCAAAGCCGTGGAAGCAGCCCAAGCCCAAGCCCACCGGGCAAAAGACGAATTTTTGGCGGTCGCGTCCCACGAACTGCGATCGCCCCTGAGCGCGATTTTGGGATGGGTGCAGCTAGCCCGATCGCGCAAGTTAAACGAAGCCACCACCAGCCGCGCTTTGGAAATCATCGAGCGCAACGCCAGACTGCAGAACCAGCAAATAGATAATCTCCTGGATCTTTCGCGGCTGCTGCGCGGAAAAATGCACCTCAACGTCGGGCGGGTTCACCTCCCGTCTGTCATCGAATCGGCGATAGACACCCTCAGCCCCGCCGCCGAAGCCAAAAACATCCGCGTAGAAACTGATTTCGACCCCGCTGTCACCTACATTTTGGGAGATGTAGAACGCTTGCAGCAAGTAGTCTGGAACTTGCTTGCTAATGCCATCAAATTTACCCCGGAATCCGCCCCCGGTCTAGTCCAAATACAGATCGAGCCTACTGCGTCGGGCGCGCTGATTCGCATCAGCGACAGCGGTTGCGGGATTGATCCCAAATTTCTGCCCTACATCTTTGACTACTTCCGCCCCACAGATAGCTTCCACTGCAAGGAACAAAACCGGCTCGGCTTGGGACTCTCGATTGTGCGGCAGTTGGTGGAACTGCACGGGGGAAATATTGGGGCCCAGAGTCCCGGAATGGGACAGGGGGCTACGTTTGAGGTGCAGCTACCGGTGGCGAACAGCAACTCGGCGATCGATCGCAATGCTGCGACCGGCGCGATGGAAAGCATACCCGGACAGGTTTCCAAACCCCTAGCGGGAAAGCAAGTGCTGGTGGTTGAAAGCAGCGCCGAGATCCGCGAATGTATGAAAACTGGTCTGGAAGCATTTGGAGCTAAGGTAACAGCGGTGGCTAGCGCCGGCGAAGCGCTCGCCGAGTTGGAACAGTCGCGGCCAGACGTGTTGGTGAGCGATATGGCGGTGTCGGAAGCCGACGGCTGCGATTTGATCCGTCGCGTCAGAGCAATGGAAATGTCGCAGCACAGGGAACTGCTGCCGGCGGTGGCGCTCACGGAAGACTTGCGGGAGGACGATGGAGCGGCGCTCTCTGAGGGGTTTCAGAGGTATTTGTCGAAGCCTGTGTCCGCGCATCAGTTGGTGAGCGCGATCGCCCAATTGGCTGGACAGACTGGATTTGCCTTCCCAGAGTGCGGCGCGGGAAATGTCCGGGCGATCGCGCCTCTGTCCTCGCTGCCGGATTCTAACAGTTTTGACGGCACAATTTATGAAAATAAATTAACAAATAACAATCAAGAATTACCGCTGTTGCTGGTAGTAGAAGATAATAATTTTTTGCTGGATTACCTCCAAAATTTATTGAATCCTTACTATAGAGTTGCCGTGGCTAGAGATGGAATTGAAGGTTTAGAAAGAGCCAAAAAATTGCGTCCTAATTTAATTTTGAGCGACCAAATCATGCCCAGACAAAATGGACTTGATTTGCTCAAGGAGATTCGGAACACGCCTGAATTAAATTCGACTCCGGTAATCTTTTTGACAGCGCGATCGGGGATGGAAGCTCGGATCGAAAGTTTGGATGCGGGTGCTGACGATTATATTGCAAAACCTTTTGACGAGAGGGAATTGCTGGCGAGGGTAAGAAATTTGCTCAGAACCCACGCAGCCGAACAGCAGTTGACGGTGCTCAACCGTCAGTTGCTGCAGCAAAAACGGCAGTTAGAAACGGTGAATAGATCCTTGCAATATTTGGCAACTTACGATAGTTTGACTGAGGTAAGAAACCGCCGCTTTTTTAATGACTATCTCGATACGGAATGGCGGCGTTTGGCGAGGGAAGAAGCACCGCTGTCTTTGATTATGTGCGATATCGATTACTTCAAACTTTATAACGATACTTACGGGCACCAAGCGGGGGATGAATGTTTGCGGGAAGTGGCTGCGGTTCTCCAGGATTCGGTAAAGCGATCGGCTGATTTAGTTGCGCGTTACGGTGGAGAAGAATTTGTCATAGTTTTACCGAATACGGATATTGAAGGTGCGGCTTGCGTAGCTGAAATTATCAACCAACAGGTGCGGGATTTACAGATACTTCACGCCAAGTCTGGTGTCAGTGAATACGTGACGCTGAGTTTGGGTGTGGCTTGCTGTATTCCAGCACCGATGTCGCAGCCGGAGACGTTAATTGCGATCGCCGATGAGGCACTTTATCGAGCGAAAGCTGCAGGGCGCGATCGGGTTTCGGTTGCGGCATTTGAAGCATAATAGTTATTAGAGTTGGGCTGCATAAATATTCGCTTTGTTAACAGCAGATTTCCAGCGGATTAATACCGATTGACGCAGATCATTCAATTTTGTCTGCGATTGAGTGTAATTGCTCGTCTATACAAAAAAAAGGTTTGCAGCCCTAAGAGAAGTCCTTAAATCCCGATTCGCAGTCAGGATTTCAGTCTTTAAACCAGAGTTAAGAAGCAATAGGCTTGGGTTAACGTTTTTTGTCATTGCGAACTGTCGTTGGCCCTGCAATCGCAGTCGGTTAGATAAGAGTTGGCGGTTGAAATCCGGTCTACAGACGCGAAGCAAAGCAATCGCAGAGCTCAGAAAACCACAAAAAAAGTCTTATGTATTGTCATTGCGCGCGAAGCAAAGCAATCGCAGAGCTCAGAAAACCACACTAATATCCGTAGACACTTAACCCGAAAGTCCGCCAGGGGTTAAAACCCCTGTCTAATAGCGAAAGTCCTCGGTCGAGGACTGAAGAAATCCTGAGTCCTCTTCAGAGGACTTTAGCTTTGAGGCAGGGGTTTCAACCCCTGCCGGACTGCCGGAGTGCGGAAAGGCCCAATATCACGCACCAATCCCCGCAATCCAATTCTGCACGGCATCCAACAAATCCTCTCCATCCACGGCAAAACCTGTTAGCGGCAATTCCAGCGGTGTATCGGTAATCCAGGCGATATGAATACCCATGTGAGAGTCGGCGAGTTTGCGGGCGAAAGATGAAAGCGCATCTTCGCAGGGACAGGAGTGCAAAATTAAGGCGATGTGCGGTTTTTGCAGCCGGTTTTTGAGTTGGGGAATTAATCGCTTGAATTCGGGGGCGTTGCGGATTGCGGGGATGTCTGTATCTGCGGGGAAGATTGTTTGATATAGTTGGGTACAGAGTTCTTGGGCGATCGCACTTGTATCGGTTTCGCCTCCTAACGCGCGAATGTTGAGGGGCACGGGGAAGGCTTTATCTGTGGGTTTGAGTTGTTTTAGGAGTGTGGGGCGATCGGTGTTTTGTCGGTGGTTGCGATCGGGTATTGGCTAATTGGTTGGTTGAGTGTGCCATGCTTGATAAAAGTCTGGGTAAGTCATGTTTTGGGCACATTCCCAGATGACTTTGTAGGATACTTCATAGCGATCGAAATCGTTTTCATAGATTTCGGAAGTTAGACAATCTTTCAATCCTGAGACTGCGGTAGCGAAGTGTTTATCTTTCATGATTTTACCTAAGATATCTGCCACTAGGCACTGGGTAACTTCATCACCTGAATTGTGGATTAACTGGACCAAAGCTTCGATCGCTTCTGAGTTGTCTTTGCCTACTTTTTTTAAGCTTTTTGCCGCTATACTCCTGATTGTATTTTCATTCTGAGAAGTACCGATTAACTTGACAAAAACGGATATCGCCACTGGGTTATCTTTGCCTATTTCTCCTAACATACTTGTCGCTATCCACCTAGTTACTTTATCCTGAGAAGTACCGATCAATTCGACCAAAGTGGATATCGCAACTGGGTTATTTTTGTCTATTTCCCCTAATCTTTTTGCCGCTTTCAGCCGGGTATTTTCATCCTGAGAAGTACCGCTCAACTCGACTAAATCGGATATCGCAACTATGTTATCTTTGTCTATTTTCCGTAAGCGTTCTTCCGCTGTAGTCCGTATAAATTCATCCTGAAAAGTAGTGAACTCAACTAAAGCGGAGATTGCAACTGGGTTATCTTGGCTTATTGCCTCTAAGCTATATGCTGCTGCCCGCCCAATATATCGATCACCTAACTTGCGGATCAACTCAACTAAAGCGGAGATTGCAACTGGGTTATCTTTGCCTATTTCAACTAAGCTTTCAACCGCTCGCCACCGAGTATTTTTATCCTGAGTACCGATTACCTCCAATAAAGTGGATATCGCAACTGGATTATCTTTGTCTATTTTACCTAAGCTATATGCCCCTAGACTCTGGGTATATTCATCCTGAGAAGTACGGATTAACTCAACTAAAGCGGATATTGCAATTGGGTTATCTTCGCCTATTCTCTGTAAGCTGTTTGCCGCGTGCCACCTAGTTTTTTTATTCTGAGAAGTACGAATTAATTCAACTAAAGCGGATATCGCAACTGGGTTATCTTTGCCTATTTTAATTAAGCTATATGCTGCTTCTGTCTGGGTATTTTCATCCTGAGAAGCATCCATTAACTCGACTAAAGCGGATATTACAACTGGGTTGTCTTTGCCTATTTTTCCTAAGCTATATGCCGCTTTTCTCCGGGTATCTTCATCACCTGAAGTACGGATTAACTCAACTAAAGCGGATATCACAACTGGGTTGTTTTTGTCTATTTCCCCTAAATTTTCTGCCGCTTGCCTCTGGGTATCTTCATCACCTGAATTGCGGATTAACTCAACTAAAGCGGATATTGCCCTTTCCCTATCCATCTCTTTCAGTATCTTCCTTGATACCTCTGCAAGTGGAGATGGAAATCTATGCGACTGCTGTCCAAACCCCACCTCAATAATCTGCGACACAATCTCATCAGCAAGACTGCAATCCTTAAACTCAGCAATACCCGCAGCCGCTAGAAAATATGCACGAACGTCATAAAAATTTTCCCATCCATCATCAAACTCAACCAACGCCTTAATAAACGCTTCCTTCTCCTCCTTCCCAACCTCATCACGCCCCAACCACAGCAAAATAACCTCCTTCCACTGCTTCTCAAAAATCCGATATCGAGCATCAGGATGCTGCGGATTCCCAGGAAAATGATTCAAGAAAAAGTGCCAATCCTCAACCGCCAAAGCCGCAAAATATTCCTGAAAAGTCGGATGATAAAAAGCATAAATCCCTTCCGCCGTCTCCGCATCCCTCGCCACCAAATTCAGCCAACCCAAACGACAAGCTAACTCAAAATGAAATTCACCCATCACCCGATATCCCACACTTTCTCGCAACTGAAACCGCGACGTTTCATTTAACATCCCTGAAAGTGCCAATTTCCCCAAAGCTGCATTCAAATCCTGCTGCTGACTCAAATTCAGGCGCGGTTCCTTCCACTGATACAAAGTAGTCACAAACCGCCGATAAAGCTTAGCCTTAGTATCCGGCAAATCCCCATCCAACGACTGCCAAGTACCGCACAGTAGCGAACATCTCAGGGGATTTTTCACTAAGTCTCGAATTCGCTCTTTCCCCGATGCTGCTAATGCTTCCCGTAGCAGTTTGGAGAGATCCCCCCCAGCCCCCCTTAAGAAGGGGGGAGCAAGAGTTTCTTCTGTATTTTGGGTTGGGAATGATGGAGGA